>CAYNNT010000065.1:0-16945 GCA_964398675.1 uncultured Brevundimonas sp. | reverse complement strand
CCTTCTCCTGCCTGAACAAGGCCCGCTACGGCATCGCCTGGGGGGCCATGGGCGCCGCCGAGGCCTGTTTCCACCTGACCCGCGACTATGTCGGCGAGCGCATGCTGTTCGGCCGCCCGCTGTCCTCGCGCCAGCTGGTGCAGAAGAAACTGGCCGATATGCAGACCGAGATCTTCCTCGGCTTCGAGGGCGCCCTGGCGCTCGGCCGGCTGCTGGACCAGGGGGCTTGGGTCCCCGAGGCCATCTCGATGATGAAGCGCAACAACTGCGGCAAGGCGCTGGATATCGCCCGCGTCGCCCGCGACATGCACGGCGGCGCCGGCATCACCGGCGAGATGCACGTCATGCGGCACGCCATGAACCTCGAGACGGTCAACACCTACGAGGGCGCCCACGACGTCCACGCCCTGATCCTGGGCCGGGCGATCACGGGCGAGAGCGCGTTCTAGAAGAGCACTAACGCTCGCCGCGCGGCGGCTCGCTTCTTGAGCGCGAGGCCGCGTCGGGTCGACACGGCGGAGCCTTGTGACCGCGGCCCAACATCAGGAACAATCAGCCCCGCCCGCGCCGGCAGACTCTAGTCTGTGCGAACGCGGTCCGTTGAGCATTGTCATTCCGCTTCAACGCCGTATCGTCGCTGAAGGCGGGAGTGACTCCATGGACGGGGAAGCGGCAGGCATAGACGGCGACGATCCGTTCGCCCAGCTGCGCGAGGTCTTCGCCGGCCGCCGCGCCCTGCTGCTGGAAGACGACCCCGCCCTGTCGGAACATGTCGCCGAACGGCTGCTTCGGGCCGGATTTGAGGCCGTGCAACGGGTGGACAGCGGCGAGGCCGCGATCGCCGCCGCGGCCGCGCCCTTTGACGTCCTCATCCTCGACCGCCTGACCGCCGGGCTGGACGGGCTGGAGACGCTGAAGCGGGTGCGCGCGGGCGGCGGACCCTGCGCCGACGCCCCGGCCCTGATGCTGACGGCCCTCGGCGGCGAGCGGCAGAAGGTCGAGGGCCTGCTGGGCGGCGCTGATGATTACCTGTCCAAGCCGGTTGGCGACGAGGAACTGCTGGCGCGCATCGCCGCCCAGCTGCGCCGCGCCGCCCGTCGCGCGGCCCCGGTCGGCGGCGATCTGGTCAATGGTCCGTTCCGGCTCTCCTTCGGGGCCCGGACGCTGAAATTCGACGGCGGCGGCGCCTCGCGCCTGATCGACCTGTCTCCGCTGGAGTTCGCGATCGTCTGTGAACTGATGACCGCGCGCGGCCAGCCGGTGACCAAGACGATGCTGTGGGACCGCTGCTGGGTCGAATGGCGGTTCCTGCCGGACAATTTCGTCAACATCATCGACGCCCGGATCAGCGCCCTGCGCCGCCGGCTCAAGGAACAGGCGTCCGAGCTGGGCGACGACCTTCACCCCCTGATCGTCTCGGCCCGCAGTCAGAGCCTGATCTTCCGCGATCTGTCCGCCTGGACGGGCTGACGCCGCCGTGTCCCTCCGCTTTCTTCGCCTTCGCGCCTGGCTGGGGCGGCGGACCTCGACCCAGCTGGCGGCGGGCATCGCCGTCATGGCGGCGCTGGCCCTGACCGGATCGTTGTTGGCCACCAGCACGGCGGTCCGCATGGACCAGCGCGAGAAGGCGGCCCTCGCCGCCCTGAACGACTACAGCTCCATGGCCAGCAAGCTGGGCGGGGAATCCAGCCTGACCGCCGCCAACATCACCGAGGCGGACGCCGCCTATCTCTCGGGCTGGCTCAGCGCCTTCCAGGCCGGCCCGACGCGCGAGGCCGGCAGTCTGGCGGAAACCTGCCGGACCGGTCAGGGCGGCGCAGGGGTCCGGTTCATCCGCGCGCCCGTGGGAAAGCCCGCAGGGCTGGCGGCGCTTGAGTCCATCCGGGGCGAGCGCGCACCGCGGCTGGGCGACGGAGTTTACGTGGTCCAGCTCGAACGCGGCGTTCTGTGCCCCTCGCGCGCCGTCGAGGTCGTCGTGGTCCGCCAGTCGGTGGGCGCGCTCGACATCGCGGTCGGGCGGGTGGTCGACCGGTCCGGACAGGCCTGGGGCTGGGCCGTGGCGGCCGTGGCCGCCGCCGGCGTGCTGTTGCTGGTCTTCGGTCTGACGGCCGCCACCTTCGCCCGTCGTCGCCTGACCAGCGCCGTCGCCGACGTCAGCCGGGCGCTGGATCTCGCCTCCGTCGGAGATTTCTCGGTCAGGGCCCCCGAGACGGCGGTGGCGCCGGAACTGACCGAACTGACCGGCCAGGTGAATCTGACCCTCGACCGGCTGGAGGAGCTGCTGAGCTGGCTGAGGGATTCGGCCGACCAGCTGGCGCATGATTTCCGCACGCCGCTGGCCCGCGCCTCGGCCCGGCTGGATCGGTTGAAGGAGGCCTCGACCACGCCCGAGGCCCGCACGCTCGCCGATGAGGCCCGGGCCGATCTGACCCGGCTGACCCGGGCGATGAACGAGGCCATGACCCTCCGCGACGGCGAGGCCTGGGTGTTCGAATCGGTGCGTCTCGACCGGATTGCCGCCTCGGCGGCCGAACTCTATCAGCCGCTGGCCGAGGAGCGCGGGGTGACCATCGAGGTCGCGGCGTCGCCGGTCTCCGTCCTCGGGGTGCGGTCCCTGTTGCAGCGGGCCGTGACCAATCTGGTGGACAATGCGGTCAAATTCTCGCCGGAGGGCGGGGTGGTGACGCTGTCTGTCCGGCTGGATGACGGCAAGCCGGTGCTTTCGGTCGCCGACCAGGGCCCGGGGCTGGATCCCGAGCTGCTCGACGACCCGGCCCGAGCGGTTTCCAGGGCGGCCGACGAGGGACGGGAAAGCCACGGCATGGGGCTGGCCTTCGTGCGCGCCATCCTCAAGCGGCACGGCGCGGCCATGACGATTGATGACGCCCGTCCGGGGGCTGTCGTCACGGCGCGTTTCTCGCGCTAGAGTCAGAAGAACAACAGGGGATTGGCGATGCGTTCCATCATCCGTGCTGGCGGTCTGTCCGTGCTGGCGCTTGTCGCGGCGGTTCCCCTGCTGGCGACCACACCCGCGGCCGCGCAACAGTCGCCCGTGCCGTTCGACGCCCAGCGCGGCGTCTTCACCTTCGCCACCGGTCTGGAACGCGCCCTGCCGGCGGTGGTCCAGGTCACGACCCTGGGCCAGTCCGAGGGCCCCAGCTCGGGTGAGAATGAGCCGCGGCCGATCTCCAGCGGCTCGGGCGCCATCATCGACGCCCGTGAAGGCATCATCGTCACCAACAACCACGTCGTCGAGGGCGGGCGGAAATTCACCGTCGACATGACCGACGGCCGCATCTTCGACGCCGTCCTGATCGGCACCGACAAGGCCACCGACCTGGCCGTGCTGAAGATCGAGGCGACCGGCCTGTCGCAGATCGAGGTGGTCAATTCCGACGCCCTGCGCACGGGCGATCTCGCCTTCGCCGTCGGCTATCCGCTGGGCCTCGACCAGACCCTGACCATGGGCGTGATCTCGGGCATGGGTCGCTCGGGCATGGGCGACCGGATCGAGGACTATATCCAGACCGACGCGGCGGTGAACTCGGGCAACTCCGGCGGCCCGCTGCTGGACAGCCGCGGGCGGCTGATCGGCATCAACACCTCCATCCTGTCCGGCGGCGGCGGCGGCAACGACGGCATCGCCTTCGCCGTGCCGAGCCGCATCCTGATGTATGTGGTCGCCCAGCTGCGCGAGAGCGGCGAGGTCAAGCGCGGGACCACCGGCGCCATCTTCGGCTCCCTGAACGCCCAGCGCTCGCGCGATCTCGGCCTCGGCATTGTGCGCGGCGCGGTGATCGAGGATGTGGCACCGGGCTCTTCCGCCGAGGCCGCAGGTCTGAAGCGCGGCGACATCATCACCCGCATCCAGAACCGCCCTGTCTCCAACGCCGGCACGGTCGCGGCCACGATCGGCATCGCCGAACGCGGCACCCGGCTTGATGTCGTCTATCTGCGTGAAGGACGCGAAGGGCGCACCACCCTGACGGTCGAAACACCCTCTGAAAGCATCGCCATCACCGGCGCCGACGTCGTCATGGCCCGCGGCGCCTCGGTGCGGGTCGCCTCGGATGGCCTGCAGGTGTTTGCGGTCGAGGGCGGGTCGGCGGCGGCGGCGGCGGGTCTGCAGGCGGGCGACCTGATTTCGCAGATCGACGGCGCGCCCGTCTCCGGCCTTGACGGTCTGGCCTCGGCCCTTGTCGCCGATGACCGACGGGTCCTGTCGGTGGCGCGCGGCGCAGAGTCGGTCGAGATCGTCCTGCCCTGATCCGCGGCGCGGATCTCACCCTCCGTAGACCGGACAGCAAAACGCCCGCTCTGCCGGAGGGGGGAGGGTGGCTGAGCGGGCGTCTCTGCTTTGGAGGAAGCATCGGCCCGCCGGAGCCCTTTGTGGAGTGATCCAGGAGGGGCTGGGGGGGCTGTTCAGGATCCGGAAACGCTCCGAACTCCAACGGGCCGATGGATCAGATGTCGCCCCCCAAGGCGGCGGGCGATGGGCGGAAGCGAGGCGATTTCATGTTCGTGCCGAATTGTTCGGCGCGCGGCGTTCGGGACACGGTGTTCGGCCGTGCGGCGTGTCTGAACCGGCGCCCGACCACTGGCGTTTTCCGGATGGCGGCGTAACCTTCCCGGGATGAGCGACGCCGCTGATTTGCAGTCCGTTCCCGGTCCGGTCTTCTTCGACCGGCGCGAACTCGACCTGATCCTGCGCGTCTACGGCCGGATGGTCGCGGCGGCCGAGTGGCGCGACTACGCCATGGTCGGCCACAAGGACGTCGCCGAGTTCGCCGTCTTCCGCCGCTCGGGCGACGCCCCTCTCTATCGCATCGAGAAACGCCCGGCCCTCAGGCTCAAACAGGGGCAGTGGGCGGTCATTGGCGAGGGCGGGGTGGTGCTGCGCCGGGGCCGTGAACTGGCCCAGGTGCTGCGGGTCTTCGACAGCCGCAAATTCACGATCGTGGAATAGAAAAAGGCCCCGGCGTTTCCGCCGGGGCCCCGTCTTGGTGGCCTACCGCGCTTCGCGCTACTTGAGGCCGAACGAAACGCGCTCAAGCAGTGAGCCGCCGCGCGGCGAGCGTTAGCGCTCCAGGATCAGCGTCGTCCGCCGAACAGGGCGAGCAGGAACTGGAACATATTGATAAAGTTGATGTACAGGCTCAGCGCGCCGAAGCTGGTGGCGACGCTCATGGCGGTCTGGTTCCCGCCGAGGGCGTAGTAGGTCATCTTCAGCCGCTGGGTGTCATAGGCGGTCAGGCCGGCGAAGATCAGAACCCCGACGACGCTGATGATCATCTGCATCATGGTGTTCTGCAGGAACATGTTCACCACCATGGCGATGATCAGGCCGATCACGCCCATGATCAGGAAGCTGCCGATGCCGGTCAGGTCCTTCTTGGTCGTATAGCCGAACAGGCTCAGAGCGCCGAAGGCGGCGGCCGTGATCAGGAAGGTCTGGATCACCGAAGCGCCCGTATAGACCAGCACCACCGTGCCCATCGAGGCGCCGATCAGGGCCACGATCAGCCAGTACAGGCCGCCCGCCGCCGACGGGCTCGGGTTCTTCATCAGGAAGTTGGAGCCCAGCAGGATCACCAGCGGCGAGAAGGCCACGATCATGCCCAGCAGGGTGAAGCCGGCCAGACGTCCATCCGCGGTGACGGCATACATGAGGTCGCGGACGGGCGGATAGGAGCCGGTCACCCAGGCCAGGGCGGCCGAGACCAGCAGGCCCAGGGCCACCTTGTTGTAGACGCCCAGCATGAAGCTGCGCAGGCCCGCATCCACCGACATGTCGGCGGTGGCGGGAATAGATTGGCTGTTTCTGAAATCGCTCATGGCGAGATCGGTCCTCCATTGGGCCGGTCCACCGGCCTTTGCGCAAATATCGGGCTGGTTCGGCCCTTCCGCAAGGAAAACCGGACTTGGGCCGGGCGTTTCCAGCCGCTACCAAGGGTCGCATGATCCGGCTGTTCACCGCCCTGTCTGTCCCCGATGACGTCGCCGAGGCGCTCGCCCGTCGCCAGACCGGCCTGCCGGGCGCCAACTGGCGCACCGCAGACCAGCTGCACATCACCCTGGCCTTCTATGGCGGCGTCGACGAGCGCCGGGCGGATGACCTGTCCGTGGAACTGGAGCGGGCGGCGACCGGCGGCCCGTTCGAGATCGCCCTGTCCGGCGTCGGCGCCTTCGGCGACGGCCATCGTACCCACGCCATCTGGGCGGGCGTCGCGGCGAACGAGCGACTGTCGGTCCTCGCAGGGCGCTGCCGCAGCGCCGCCGAGCGCGCCGCCATCTCCATCGAGCGCCGCGACTACCGGCCGCATCTGACCCTCGCCTATCTCGACGCCCGGGCGGATCCCGCCCGGATCGGAAACTGGATCGCCGAACACAATCTGCTGCAGTCCCCGCCCATCCGGGTGGAGCGGTTCGGCCTCTATTCCAGCGTCCTGACCCAGGGCGGCAGCCGCTATGATCTCGAAAGGGAGTACGTCCTGTGACCGGACCCATGCTGGAGACCGAACGCCTCATCCTGCGCCCCATCGCCATGGAGGACTTCCCGCGCTGGGCGGAGATGATGGGCGATCCCGAGGCGGCGAAATTCCTCGGCGGGGCCCAGCCGGCGGCCGTGGCCTGGCGGGGCTTCATGAGCATGGCCGGGGCATGGAGCCTGACGGGCGTCTCAATGTTCTCCCTGGTTGAGCGCGACACCGGTCTGTGGCTGGGCCGGATCGGTCCGTGGCAGCCCCACGGCTGGCCCGGCACGGAGGTCGGCTGGGGCCTGCATCCGGACGCGCAAGGGCGGGGCTATGGCGTCGAGGCGGCGACCGCGACCATCGACTACGCCTTCGACGTGCTCGGCTGGACCGACGTCATCCACTGCATCGACCCGGACAATACGCCGTCGCAACGGCTGGCCGTGCGCATCGGCTCGCGCAATCTCGGCCCGACCCGCCTGCCGCCGCCGTTCCAGGACCTGCCCATCGACCGCTGGGGCCAGAGCCGCGAGGAATGGCGGGCCCGGCCCCGCTGACGACATCCGGCGATGACATACTGACGCTTTGACCGAACCGCGCGTTCCGCTAGTCAGGAAGCAGGAAACGACGAGGATAGGCGATGCGGGTACTGGTTCTGGGCGGCGACGGTTTCTGCGGCTGGCCGACGGCGCTGCATCTGTCGGCGCAGGGCTGGGACGTCTGCATCGTCGATAACCTCAGCCGCCGCAACATCGACAATGAACTCGAGGTCCAGTCCCTGACCCCGATCCGCACCATGGGCGAGCGTATCGCCGCCTGGCAGGAAATCAGCGGCCGGACCATCGACTTCGTCAACATGACCGTCGGCAAGGAATTCGACCGTCTCGTCGCCCTGATCAACGACTGGAAGCCGGACAGCGTCGTCCATTTCGCGGAACAACGCGCCGCGCCCTATTCGATGAAGTCGGCCCGGCACAAGCTCTACACCGTCGACAACAACATCAACGCCACCAACCATCTGCTGGCCGCCATCGTCGAGAGCGGCCGCGACGTCCATCTGGCCCACCTCGGCACCATGGGCGTCTATGGCTACACCACCGCCGGCCTGCGCATCCCCGAGGGCTACCTCAAGGTCACCGTCGACACCGATTTCGGCCCGTCCGAACAGGAGATCCTGTTCCCGCCGAACCCCGGCTCGATCTATCACATGACCAAGACCCAGGACGCCCTGCTGTTCCAGTTCTATGCGAAGAACGACGGCGTCCGGATCACCGACCTGCACCAGGGCATCGTCTGGGGCGCCCAGACCGAGGAAACCCGCAAGGACGAGCGATTGATCAACCGCTTCGACTATGACGGCGACTACGGCACGGTGCTGAACCGGTTCCTCATGCAGGCGGCGGTGGGCTATCCGCTGACCGTCCACGGCACCGGGGGCCAGACCCGGGCCTTCATCCACATCCAGGACACGGTGCGCTGCGTCGAACTGGCCCTGAAGAACCCCCCCAAGGTCGGCGACCGGGTCAAGATCCTCAACCAGATGACCGAGAGCCGCCGGGTCCGCGACCTCGCCGCCATGATCGCCGACATGACCGGGGCCGAGGTGCACAACATGCCCAACCCGCGTCAGGAGGCCGACGAGAACGAGCTGGTGGTCGCCAATGACCAGTTCCGCGAACTGGGCCTCAAGCCGATCACCCTCGCCGAGGGCCTGATGCAGGACGTGACCGAAATCGCCCGGCGCTACGCCGACCGCGCCGACCTGTCGAAGGTGCCGTGCGTCTCGACCTGGAACGGCAAGCGGGCCGAGGCCCTGAAGGCCGGGCCGACGGTCGCCGTTCCGCCGACCTCCCCGGCACAGGCGCGTTCGGCCTGATCCATGCCTGAAGCGTTCGCCGCTCCTTCGCTGCTGGTCTTCGGCGGCGGCTGGCTGGGCCGCGCGGCCGGACTGGAGGCTGTGCGTCGCGGTGGTCGCGCTGTCCTGACCAGTCGCGATCCGGCCCGGCGGTCGGCCCTGTCCGCCGAGGGACTCGGCGCCATCGACCCGGGCGACGTGACGGCGCTGGCCGACGCCGTCGCGGCGGCCTCGGCCATCCTCGTCAGCGCCCCGCCCCTGGCGGACGGCTGCCCCGGGCTGAAAGCCCTCTCGCCGGCGCTGGCGGCGACGGACGTCTGGCCCGACTGGATCGGCTATGTCTCCTCGACCGCCGTCTATGGCGACCGCGCCGGCGGCTGGGCCCTGGAGGACAGCGAACTCAACGCCGCCTCGCTGGAGGGCGCGCGCCGGGTCCGTGCCGAGCGCGACTGGCTGGACGCCGGTCAGGGCATGGGGCTGACGGTGCAGCTGTTCCGACTTCCGGCGCTATACGGCCCCGGCCGGTCGCCGCTGGATCGCCTGCGCGACGGCACAGCGCGGATCGTGCGCAAGCCCGGGCAGGTGTTCAACCGCGTTCACGTCGACGACGTCGTTTCGGGCCTGTTCGCCTCCATGGCCCGCCCCCGGCCCGGCGCCGCCTACATCCTGTGCGACGACGAGCCCGCCCCGGCCGATGTGGTCATGGAAGGCGCCGCCCGCCGCCTCGGCCTGCCCATGCCGCCCGAGATCGACCTCGACGACCCGTCGGTGTCCGACGCCATGCGGCGCTTCTATCTGGACTCCAAACGCCTCTCGAACGCAAAGGCCAAGGCGGAGCTGGGCTGGCGACCGCGCTATCCGAGCTGGCGGGACGGGCTGGAGGCGCTGCTGGGTGGTTAGGGGTCAGTGACTGGTGGTTAGCCAGCGCCGGTGCGGCGGCGCGGTCAGTGCCGCCCTTCCGCCGCCAGAGATCCGGCGACCACCAACCACCACTCACTCGCTAGAACGGCAGCAGGTTCCGCTGACGGCTGTACGCCATCGTCCCCACATTGGCGCCCAGCCGCAGGCCCACGCCGGTGCGGATCGGGGCCAGGATGATGCCGTCGGCGCGCTGGTAGTTCACGCCCAGGCCGCCGACCAGATAGGCCGTGCCTTCCACGCCGGGGTAGCGGCGATAGATCATGTCGGGGTGGTACAGGCCGTACACCAGGGTGAAGACCCGGCTGGCGTTGCCGCCGACGTCCCAGCCGATCGAAATGCCCTGCCAGAACACCTCCTGCGAGGCCGACAGGTCCTTCATATGCAGGGCGCCGCGGCCGTAGCGGGCGCCGACGGCCATGGCGCCGGAGGCTTCCTCGCCGGCGATATAGGCCGTGGGGCGGTCGCCGTTGTCGGCGAAGATGCGCTCGATGGCGCCCCCGATGGCCTCGGCGGCGATACCCAGTTCGCGCGAACCGGCGGCGATCAGCTCATCGGCGGTATAGGCGGGCGCCTGCCCGTCCGATGCGATCGGATAGGCCGGATCGGATTGCGGCTGTCCGCCGGCGGTGGCGCAGGCGGACAGGCCCGAGACGCCGGCGGTGGCGGCGAGGCCCGACAGGATCAGTTGGCGGCGATGCATGAGTTGGCTCCGATAGGCGGGGACGGGCCGCCCGACTCGCGCGGGCGCTGTCCATACCGTCACCGCTCTTTGAGTCAGCCTTGCGGCGGCAAGGTTAACGGGAGGTTGCCACTCAGCCCCTGAGCGTCGCGCCCAGCTTCTGCGCCGCCGCCACGACCTTCGCCGACAAGGCCTCGATCTCGCCCTCGGTCAGGGTCGCCTCGACGGGCTGGATCGAAACTTCCAGCGCCACGGACTTCATGCCCTCGGGCACGCCCGCGCCGCGATAGACGTCGAACACCGACACCCCGGCGATCAACGCCTTGTCGGCGCCCGCGACGGCGCGGACCAGGTCGCCCGCGGCCTTGCCGTCCTCGACGACGAAGGCGAAGTCGCGGGTCAGCGGCATGAGGTTGGCCAGATTGGCTGACCCCCGCGCCTTGGACTTCGCGCCGCGCGGTTCGGGCACGGCGTCCAGCACGATCTCGAACGCCAGCATGGGCGCATCGGCGTCCAGCGCCTTGAGCACGCGCGGGTGCAGGGCGCCGAACTCCACCATGACGTTCTTGGGACCGAGCTGCAGACGCGCGGAGCGGCCCGGATGCCACCAGTCGCGGTTCTGGCCCTGGGCCAGCTGCAGCGAGGCCACGGGCGCGCCCAGCGCCTCCAGCAGGGCCATCAGGTCGCCCTTGAGGCCGAACAGGCCGTCTTCCGGCGCGGCGCCCCAGTGGCGGGCCGCGCGCGGGGCGATCAGTCCGGCGATGACGGTGCGCTGACCGTCCGGCTGGTCGTTCAGATAGATGGGGCCGATCTCGAACAGGGCGGCGTCGGCATGGCCGCGGGCGGCGTTGCGCGCCGCCGCCTGGATCAGGTTGGGCAGGGCCGAGGGCCGCATGCAGTCCAGATCGGCCGCGATGGGGTTCTCGACGCGCAGGGCGTCATCGCCGCCGCCGAACAGGGCGGCCGTCGACTGTTTGGTGAAGGACCAGGTGACCGCCTCGGCATAGCCCATGGCCGCCAGCGCCCGTCGCGCCAGCCGGACCCGCGCCTGACGCGGATTCAGCACGCCCTTCGACGGCGCGCCGAGGTCGGGCAGGGGTGTGGAGGGCAGGGCGCCGTAGCCCTCGATCCGCGCGACTTCCTCGACCAGGTCGGCGGGCCCCTCGACGTCGCGACGCCATGAGGGCGGCGTCACGGTCCAGGAGGTTCCGCGCGCGACTTCAAACCCGAGCCGGGTCAGGATTTCGGCGATCCGGTCGTCCTTCAGCGACAGTCCGGTCAGGGACCCCACGCGGGCCGGGTCGAAAGCGAAGGCGGCCGGGTTCGCCGGCGCCTGGCCCGTCACCACCAGCTCGGACGGCTCGCCGCCGCACAGGTCCAGGATCATCCGGGTGGCCAGTTCGACGCCGGGCGCGACGGAAGCGGGGTCGACGCCCCGCGCGAACCGGTACTGGGCGTCGGAGTTCAACGACAGGGTCCGGCCGGTCTGGGCCGTGACAATGGGATCGAACCAGGCGCACTCCACGAAGACGTCGGTCGTCTCGTCCGAACAGCCGGTCGACTCGCCGCCCATGACGCCGCCGAGGCCGATGGGCCGCTCGCCGCCGGCGTCGGCGATGACGCAGACGGTCGGGTCCATGGCGTAGGTCTTGCCGTCGAGGGCGATCAGATGTTCGGGCTCGCCCGTATCCCTGGCGACCTGGCCGCCACGCACCACGATCTCGCTGCCGACCAATTTGGCCGCGTCATAGACGTGCGCAGGGCGGCAGCGGTCGTAGGCGATCAGATTGGTGACATCGACCAGCCGGCTGATCGAGCGCAGGCCGATGGCCGTCAGCCGCCGTTGCAGCCACTCGGGTGAGGGGCCGTTCTTCACGCCGCGGATCAGCCGTCCGGCGTAGACCGGGCACATCCCGGGCGAGTCGATCCGCACCGAGATCGGCGAGGGGAAGGTTCCGGGAACCGGCAGGATCGAGGGCGTCTTCAGCTGGCCCAGGCCCGCCGCCGCCAGGTCGCGCGCAATGCCCGCGACGCCCAGCCAGTCAGGCCGGTTCGGCGTGACTTCGAAATCAACGACGGGCTCGGCGCCGAACACGCCCGCCGCCGGGGCGCCCACGGCGAGGTCGTCGGCCAGCTCAAGGATACCGTCGCTGTCGCCCGCCAGTTCCAGCTCCGAGGCGGAGCAGAGCATGCCGTTGGAGACGACGCCCCGCACCGGCTTCTCGACGAGGGTCACGCCCAGACCGGGGACGAAGGCGCCGATCGGCGCATAGATGGTGGTCAGGCCCGCGCGCGCATTGGGCGCGCCGCAGACGATTTCCTTCGGCCCGTCGACGGTGTCGACCTGGCAGACGCGCAGGCGGTCGGCGTTGGGATGCTGCTCGGCCGAGACGATGCGCGCCACGGTGAAGGGGGCCAGGGCCGCGATCGGGTCATGGACGTCCTCGACCTCCAGGCCGGCCATGGTCATGGCGTCGGCCACGGCCGCGACGTCGGCGTCCGTGTCGAGATGGTCTTTCAGCCAGGAGAGCGTGAATTTCACGCGGCGGGCTCCGAAGGCGCGGCCGTGTCGGGGGATCCGATGCCGGCCTCAAGGTGCGCCAGCAGTTCGTCGGCGCCGGTGAAGCCGATCTGGACGAAGCGGCAACGGATGAAGGTGCTGTTCGAAACACCGACCACCCCGGCCATCTTCGTCTTGCCGACCGGGCGGTACAGCAGCGTTTTCACGTCGGTGGCCACGCCCATGTTGCAGCTGTCGAAGGTCGTGCCGTTCATCACCGCCATCACGGCGGGCCCCTCGATGACGCAGTCGGTGAAGGTCTTGCCGGCGATCGCCATCTCGCCCGCGTTCCAGTGGTTCACGGCCAGCAGGGGAAGCCAGATGGCTTCCTTCTCGAAGCTGGTGCGCGCGACCATGGCGCGGCCGGCGGCCTCGGCGGGGGACATTTTCGCGGTTTCGTCGGTCATGTTGGCAGGTCTTTCAGGGTTCAGTTCTGGCGGTCGTCGACGGTCGCGACCTGCTCGATCAGCATGTTGAGCAGGTCGTCGTTCCCCGTGATCCCGAGCGTGAGGAACCGGCAGTTGGTGAAGGTGCAGTTGCGCACCGGAATGGCTCCGATGCCCATGTCGCCGAGGGGACGGAACAGCATGTTGCGCATGTCCCCGCCGGTGGGGCCGAAATTGGTCCGGTCGAAGCTGACGTTTTCGAGCACCAGCATCAGGGCCGGCCCCTCGATGGTGCAGTCAACGAAGCTGCGCCCCTCGATCACCGCCCCGCCGCCGGCCTGCATGCTGGCGCGGTAGAGGTCGATCAGGCCGAAGCGGCCCCCGCGAAGCTCGGTCGCGCGAGGGTCCATCGGCCGCGGCTCGGCGTCCGGAGAAAGGGGCTGGTCGGTCATCAGGACAGTCCGCTTGCGGGGTTGGGGGCGACGAAGGCGGAGAAGCCGTAGTGGGCCAGCCACCGGGTGTCGGCGTCGAACATGGGGCGCAGGTCGGGGATGCCGTATTTCAGCATGGCGAGCCGATCCACGCCCATGCCGAAGGCGAAGCCCTGGTATTCGTCGGGGTCGATGCCGCAGTTCCGCAGCACATTGGGATGCACCATCCCGCAGCCCAGGATCTCCATCCAGCTGTCGCCCTGGTTCAGCTTCAGCTCGCCGCCCGAACGGTCGCAGCGGATGTCCATCTCGGCCGAGGGCTCGGTGAACGGGAAATGGTGCGGGCGGAAGCGCGCATCGACGCCGTCCACCTCGAAGAAGCGGGCGACGAAGGTCTCCAGCGTCCACTTCAGATGACCCATGTGGATGTTGCGGTCGATGACCAGCCCCTCGACCTGGTGGAACATCGGCGTGTGGGTGGCGTCGCTGTCCTTCCGGAAGGTCCGGCCCGGCGCGATGATCCGGATCGGCGGCGTCTGGGTCATCATCGTCCGCACCTGCACGGGGCTGGTGTGGGTGCGCAGGACCTTGCGCTCGCCCGTCTCCGGGTCGGGGCGCAGGAAGAAGGTGTCGTGCATCTCCCGCGCCGGGTGTTTCGGCGGGAAATTCAGGGCGGTGAAATTGTGGAAATCGTCCTCGATGTCCGGGCCTTCGGCGACGGCGAAGCCCATGTCGGCGAAGACAGCGATCATCTCGTCCATGACCTGCATCGTCGGATGGACCGAACCGGCGCGGCGCGGCCGCGAGGGCAGGGTCAGATCGATGTGCTCGGCCTTCAGCCGGGCGTCCAGCTCGGCGCTCTCCAGCTCGGCCTTTCGGGCCGCCAGGGCCGACGACACCCGGTCGCGCAGGCCGTTGATCATCGGGCCCTGTTCACGCCGCTCATCCGGCGACAGGGCGCCCATCCCCTTGAGCAGGCCGGAGATCGAGCCCGACTTGCCGAGCGCCGCAACGCGCAACTCCTCGACCGCCGAAGCGGTCTCTGCGCCGCCGATGGCGTTGATCAGGTCGAGTTCGAGTTGGGCGAGGTCGGTCATTGTGCAGTCGTCTAGCCGCTGACAGCGAGGGACGGAAGGTCTGACAGCCGGTGGGCTGGAGAGGTGGCTGGTGATTGGTGGTTGGTGACTGGGTGCGCGGGTGTCTGGCGAGGTTTCAAACCGGCGGCTGGAACGGCCCCGGTGCGTCACCAATCACCAGCCACCCATCACCAGCCACCCATCACCAACCACCCAAAAAGGCAAAAAGCCCCCCGGCGCGGGCCGGAGGGCTTTTGCGTCTTCCGTTGCCGGAAAATCAGGCCTTCAGGGCGTCGCGGACCTTGTCGGCCACGGCCTTGAAGGCGGCTTCGTCAGCGGCCATCGCGGCCAGGACCTTGCGGTCCAGCTCGATGCCGGCTTCGCCGAGGCCGTGCATGAATTGCGAATAGGTGAAGCCTTCCAGACGCGCGGCGGCGTTGATGCGCTGGATCCACAGGGCGCGGAACGAGCGCTTCTTGTTGCGGCGGTCACGGTAGGCGTACTGCCCGGCGCGATCGACCGCGGCCTTGGCGGTGCGGATGGTGTTCTTGCGGCGGCCGTAGAAACCCTTGGCCTGCTTCAGAACCTTCTTGTGTTTGGCGTGGGAAACTACGCCCCGTTTGACGCGAGCCATGTCGCTATCCTTTCAAATTCAGTGTGGAGATCAGGTCTGCGCGCGCCGATCAGGCGTACGGCATGTAGGACTTGATCTTCTTGGCGTCGGCGTCGGCCATGACCGAGGTGCCGCGGTTCTGGCGGATGTATTTGCTGTTGTGGCTGATCAAGCGGTGCCGCTTGCCTGCCACGCCGGCCTTGACCTTGCCAGTCGCCGTGAATTTGAAGCGCTTCTTGGCGCCAGACTTTGTCTTCAGTTTGGGCATTTTCACTCTCTTTTTGAGTGGGTTGCCGGTTCTTCTGGCCTTTGGAGCCGTCCGATTGGAAACCCTGATGAGAACCGCCCAGGCATGCCTTTTAGCCCGGCGGTTCGGTACGCGAAGGCGCGGCTTCTAGGCCAGCCAGCGCGGGAAAGCAAGGCGGAGTCTCACCGGGGCGGGTTATGCTGCTCCAGGAAGCGGACGGTTTCGGCCAGCATCCGGCGACGGGTATCCCCGCGCGAGAGCCAGTGGTCCTCGCCGTCCAGTTCGATCAACTCGACCGGCTTGCCCGCCGTCCGCAGCGCCTGGGCCATCAGCCGGCTCTGCTCAATGGGCACCACGGTGTCGTCGCGGCCGTGGATCAGCAGGATCGGCGCATCGGCCTGGGCCGCCAGCCGGGCCGGCGAGCGGGCGTCGAGCGACCGGTCCCCCGGCCCGTCCGCGCCCATGAAGCGGTTCCAGTAACGGACGGCGTTGTTGTTGCGCCGCCGGCCCTCGCGGGCCTCCATCTCCACCATGCGGCGCAGGTCCGACACCCCGGCGACCGATATGGCGCAACGGTAGACGCCGCGGTCAAGAGTCGGGCCCGCCAGGGCCGCATAGCCGCCGTAGCTGGCGCCGACGATACAGACCTTCTGCGGGTCGATCAGGCCCTGTTCGCCGAGCCAGCGGACGCCGTCCGACAGGTCGGTCTGCATCTTGCGACCCCATTCGCCATAGCCCGCCTCCCTGAAGTCGTCGCCATAGCCGGTGGAGCCGCGGAAATTGGCCTGGAGCACGGCATAGCCGCGCGAAGCCAGCGCCTGGGCCCACCAGTCAAAGCCCATCTCGTCGCGTGACGCCGGACCGCCGTGGGCCAGCACCACAAGCGGCAAGCCGCGGGGGTCGGCGACCCCGGGGGGCGTGGTCAGATAGCCGTGAATCTCCAGGCCGTCGGCCGCCTGATAGGCGATCGGCCGCATCGGCGCGACCTGCGGGCCGGTGATGCCGGGATAGGTCTGGCCGAGCGTGTTCATCGACCGCCGTTCCAGATCGACGATGTGATAGGCGCCGGCGTCGCCGGCCCCCTCCGTCCGGACCAGCACCGTCTGCAGGTCCGAGGACCATGACACCAGTCGGGGGCGACGGTCGGGGAAGGCGCTGGCGGCGTCGGTCCAGGCCTCGGCCGCGGCCGGGTCGAGGAACTGGTAGCTCACGCCCGAATCCCGCTCGAAACCGCCGCCGATCAGGGCGCGGGTCGACGGATGATAAAGCAGGAAGGTCGGTGACTGCTCGAACGGCAGCGGGGTCCATTCACCGGCGGCGTTGACCTCGAACAGCCCGGCTTCGGTCTCGCCTTCGCCACGCCTGGCCGACACCACGACCGACCGACCGTCGCGTCCCAGCCCCCTCATGGTGGGCGGGTCCAGCAAGGCGGTGGTGGTCCAGACCTCGCCGGCGGCGCGTCCGCCGGAGAAGACCAGGCCCCACCGCCCACTGGCCTCGTCATAGGTGGACTGGGCGACCAGTTCTCCGGCGGCGTTCAGCACCACGGAATCCACATCGCGCGACAGCAGCGCCGCCTCCCGTCCGCGGCCCGTATCGCTGTCCAGCCGGTAGAGATTGAGACGCCGGTCGCGGAAACTGTAGGCCTTGACGAAGGCCGCCGGGCCGTCGGCCGTATCCCGCACGTACGGCAGTCCGGCCAGC
>CAYNNT010000064.1:0-17212 GCA_964398675.1 uncultured Brevundimonas sp. | reverse complement strand
GGTCGCTACGCGACCACCCTCCCCCCACGGGGGAGGGAAAACGAATAAATCTTTTTGCAGTGCGGTGCGTTCTATGGTGCTCTGCCGCGTAACGGCGGGGGCCGCTTCAAGGATTCCATGCTCTATTCGCTTCACGAGCTCGCCTATCACTCGGCGACGCCGTTCCGGTTCGGGGCCCAGTTGGCCCGGCAGTTCTGGACTTCTCCCTTCAATCCGGCCTCGGACACCGCGATCGGCCGCACGGCCTTCGCCTCGGCCGGGCTGTTCGAGAGCGTGACGCGCCGCTACGGCAAGCCCGCCTGGGGTCTGGAGACCCTCGAGATCGGCGGCAAGACCGTGCGCACGACCGAACAGGTCATCTGGTCCTCGCCCTGGTGCCGGCTGGTGCGGTTCGCCCGCCACCTCGGCGACCTGAAGCGGGCGGGCAAGCCCACGGCCGCCCCGGCGGTGCTGATCGTCGCCCCCCTGTCAGGCCACTACGCCACCCTGCTGCGCGGCACGGTCGAGGGCTTCCTGCAGGATCACGACGTCTATGTCACCGACTGGGTCAACGCCCGGCAGGTGCCGGTGCTCGAGGGCCGGTTCGACTTCTTCGACTAT
Organism: uncultured Brevundimonas sp.; assembly: GCA_964398675.1. Lineage (GTDB taxonomy): Bacteria > Pseudomonadota > Alphaproteobacteria > Caulobacterales > Caulobacteraceae > Brevundimonas. The sequence continues at coordinate 16,612 of CAYNNT010000064.1, read as the reverse complement.
ATCGACCACGTCCGGACCATGCTGGGCCAGATCGGGCCCCGCGCCCACGTCGTCGGCGTCTGCCAGCCCGGTCCGCCGGTCCTCGCCGCCTGCGCCCTGATGGCCGCGGACAAGGACCCGAACCGGCCCGCCTCCATGACCTTCATGGGTTCGCCGATCGACGCCCGCCTGTCGCCGACGGTGACCAACCAGCTGGCGGAGGAAAAGCCCTTCACCTGGTTCAAATCCAACATGATCCACACCGTGCCCTGGCCCTATCCGGGCTTCGGTCGGCGGGTCTATCCGGGCTTCGTCCAGCTCTACAGCTTCATGTCCATGAACGAGGACAAGCACGTCGACGCCCACCGCGACTATTTCGGCCACCTGGTCTCGGGCGACGGCGACGCCGCCGAGAAGCACGAGGCCTTCTACGACGAATACCTCTCGGTGCTGGACCTGAGCGAGGAGTTCTACCTCCAGACCATCGACATCGTCTTCCAGCAGCACCTTCTGGCGCGCGGCCTGCTCGAGCACCGCGGCCGCAAGGTCGACCTGGCCGGCATCACCGACATCGGCCTGATGACCGTCGAGGGCGGGCAGGACGACATCTCCGGCGTCGGCCAGACCCAGGCCGCCCATACCCTGTGCACAGGCCTGCCGGACGACAGGCGGGTGCTGTATGTTCACCCCGACGTCGGCCACTATGGCGTCTTCAACGGACGCCGCTTCCGCGACGACATCTATCCGCGGGTGCGCGACTTCATCGCGAAGAACGAGGCCATAGTTGCAGTACCGGAACGGGCAGCGGCTGCCGCTTGAGGATCTGACGGCGCGGCTGTCGGTCAATCCTCGCGCGCGCCGGCTGTCGATCCGCATCGACGCCCGCGCCGGCGAGGCCGTCCTGATCGCCCCCTCCGAACGCAAGCTGGCCGAGGTCGTCGCATTCGCCCGCACCAAGACTGCGTGGATGCGAGAACGGCTGGCCGAGCGGCCGCAGGGCGCGCCGATCCAGCCCGGCGCGGTCATCGACCTGTTCGGCAAGCCGACCCGGCTGGTCGCCACGGGCGGCGCCGGCGCGGCCCGCCTGACCGAGGACGCCGACGGCCCCGTCATCGCCTCGGGTGGCGAGGGCGAGGCCTATGCCCGACGGGTCGAAAACCTGTTCAAGAGGGTGGCGAGAGACACGCTCCAGACCCGAACCGATGTCCATCTCCGCACCCTGGGCCAACGCCCCGTGAAGATGTCGATCGCAGACCCGAAATCCCGCTGGGGCTCATGCAGCCCGCACAATCGCAGCATCCGCTACAGCTGGCGCGTGATCATGGCCCCGCCCGCGGTCATCGACTACCTGGCCGCCCATGAGGTCGCCCATCTGGTCCATGCCGACCACAGTCCGGCCTACTGGGCCGTGGTGCAGCGGCTGATCGGCGACCACCGGCCGCACCGCAAATGGCTGCGCGAGAACGGTCCGGCGCTGCACGCCGTCGGCCGCTAGAAGAACAGCGGCTCGGCCTTCTTCTCAGGCGGCGGAGTCGGTTCGGGCCGCTGGTCCGGCGGGTCGCGCTGCGGCTGGGGCGCGGTCGGGCGCACGATGGCCGGTCCGGGCTCGTTGCGGCGCGGCGGCGGCGTCGGCTGGCGCGGCGTGGGCTCCAGCAGGGAGTCATCCAGCGGATCCGGCTCGGCCGCCGGACTGTCGCCGAAGATATCGCCGATGCGGCCGATCAGGCTTTCGACCGGGCTCGGCGGCTGCCAACCCTCCGGCATGGCCGGGCCGTTGGGGATGGCCGGGGCGTTCAGGCGCGGCAGGGCCGCCTCCATGAAGCCGCGCCAGATGGCGGCCGGGGACGAGCCGCCGGTGACGCCGCGCATGGCGGTGTTGTCGTCCTTGCCGACCCAGACGGCGGTGACGAAGCCGCCGGTGTAGCCGACGAACCAGGCGTCCTTGTAGTCCGAGGTCGTACCGGTCTTGCCGGCTACATCGCGCCCGGCGATGGCCGCCGACCGGCCGGTGCCCGAGGTCATGACCCCGCGCAGCATCTGGTTCTGATAGTAGAGGAACGGGTTCGAGATGGCCTGGATCGGGCCGTCGGCGCGCGAGGCGCGCTGATAGATCACCCGGCCCTGCGGCGTGCGGATGCGGCTGATGCCATAGGCCGTGACCCGCTTTCCGCCGTTGGCGAAGGCGTCATAGGCCTGGGCCATTTCCAGCGGCGAGACCTCGACGGCGCCCAGGGCCATGGCCGGCTCAAGACCGATGCGGCTGGTGATGCCGAGCCGGCGGGCGGTGCGGGCGACATTGTCGCGGCCGATCTGGTCGGCCATGCCGGCGGCGATGGTGTTGGTCGACTGGGCCACGGCCTGGGCCATGGTCATCTCGCCCGCGAACGAGCCGGAGTAGTTGCGCGGCGACCAGTTGCCGATGCGGATCGGCGCGTCATTGACCAGGGTCTCGGGCGTGTAGCCGCTCTCCAGGGCCGTCAGATAGACGAACGGCTTGAACGCCGAGCCCGCCTGACGCCGCGCGTCGGTGGCGCGGTTGAACTGGCTGTCGGCATAGGAGGCGCCGCCGATCATGGCGCGCACCCGGCCCTCGCCGTCCAGCGCCACCAGCGCGGCCTGCTGGACGCCCTTGGAGCGGTCGCGGTCGAGGATACGGCGCACCGACCGTTCGGCCTGGGTCTGCAGCGTCAGGTCCAGCGTGGTCTCGACGATCATGTCCTCGGTCGGCTCGCCGACCAGTTCGCGGATCTGTTTGTCCAGCCAGTCGATGAAATACTGGGCGTGCTGGGTGGCCAGGGTGCGCGAGACGCGGACCGGCTCGGTCACGGCTTCGGCGCGCTGTTCCGGCGTAATGACGCCGGCGTCGACCATTTCGTTCAGCACGACCGTGGCGCGCGTGGCGGCGCGTTCACTCTCGGACACGGGCGAATAGCGCGACGGCGCCTTCAGCAGTCCGGCCAGCAGCGCGGCCTCCCCGACGGTCAGCTGGCGCGCGCTCTTGTCGAAATAGCGTTGCGACGCCGCCTCGATCCCGTAGGCGCCGGCGCCGAAATAGACGCGGTTCAGATAGAGGGCGAGGATTTCCTTCTTGGAGAATTTCATCTCCAGCCAGACCGCGAGCATCAGCTCCTGGACCTTGCGCTTCATGTTCTGGTCCGGAGACAGGAACAGGTTCTTGGCCAGCTGCTGGGTCAGGGTCGAACCGCCCTGAACCACGCGTCCGGCGCGCATGTTCGAGACCATGGCCCGGCTCATGCCGATCGGGTCGAAGCCGGGGTGGTGATAGAAGCGCCGGTCCTCGATGGCGATGAAGGCCGCGGGCACATAGTCGGGCAGGGCGTCCAGATCGGCCGGCGGCGCCTGCTGGGTGCCGCGCACCGCGATCAGGGCGCCGTTGCGGTCCAGATAGGTGATCGAGGGCTGGCGATCGACATTGTACAGGGTCGAGGTGTCGGGCAGGTCGCGCGCGAAAACGGCGAAGAAGACGACCAGGAAGATCAGGCCCCAGACGGCCAGCACGGCGCTCCAGTACATGACGCGTTGCAGCGGCGTGCGCGCGGAGCCGGAGCCCGCGCCGCCGCCACGTCCGAAGCTGAAGTCGAAGCCCGCCATCGAAACCTCATCAAGCCGTGTCCGGTCTTAGCCGGTCGCAGCGCGCACGGGAACGCCCCTGCACAGTTCACGCGACTGTGAGGGACGTTTCCGCCGAAACCATGACGCTCCGGACGCCTATTCGAGAAACGCGTTCACCTCGGCGGCGAAACGGGCAGGCTGGTCCAGCATGATGAAATGGGCGCTGTCGTCGATCCGGGTCAGGGTCGCGCCGGGCAGGGTGGCGTAGGAGGCGCGGTAGATGCCGTCGACCATGTCATTGGTCATCCGCGGATCGTTGAACCGGACATAGAGCACCGTCGTCGGCGCGGTGATCCGGCCAAGCTCGGGGCGCAGGTCGGTGACGATCAGCTCCCGGTAGGCCGAGGACGACACCTGCTGATCGCTCTTGCGGCTGTCCTCCAGCGGGCCGGCGCGCAGGGACTCGGTGTTGATCATGGCGACGATCTGGGCGTCGGCCTGTTGCTGGTACTGGTCGCGCGGCGTGGCGGACATGACCGTGTAGATCTGGTCGGCCATCGGGGCGACGCTTTCCGCCGTGGCGCCGGGCGCGCCGAACATGGCGCCCATGAACGGGATCATGTCCACGACCATCAGCTTGCCGACGCTGTCCGGATGCCGGGCGGCCAGCATCATGCCGATTGTGCCGCCCATGGAGTGGCCGATCACGGCCGGCCTGTTGAGCCCCTGTTCGGCGATGTAGCGGGCGATGTCCTCGGCCACCGGGGCGGCGACGGGGCCCGTGGCGTTGTCTTCGGCCGGCGCGCCGGCGAAGCCCTGCACATGGATGCGGTGAACACGGTAGCGGCCCTTGAGCTCCTCGGTCAGCAGATCAAAGGCGTGGGGCGACGAGGACAGGCCGGGGATCAGGATGACGTCGCCGACCGGGTGCTCGGGTCCGTCGATCCGCACATGGAACCGGCCCGACTCGAAGTCGGCATGGGCGTGGCCATGACCGGGCTCGGCGGCGGCCGGCTGGCCGTGGGCCTGACCATGGTCGCCGTGCGCCTGGGCGAAGGCGGGCGCCGCGGCGGCGAACGACAGGGCCCCGGCGAGGGCGGCGAGAGCGGTCATGGTCTTCATGGTCTGTAATCCCCGTTGGACGGGCGATACGCCCGCGTCTGTCCCCTAGTCGCCACAGAGGGCGCGAACGGATGCAGCCGGTCAAGACTTCACCGCGACACCCCGCTAAACTGTCGCGCATGACACCCGCAGACAGCGCTCCCGTCTCTTCGAAATCGCCCGAGGCCAAGGCCCCGCCGACCGCCTTCGGCAAGGGGTTTGTGCTCGACGCCTGGTATTTTGTGGCCCTGTCGCGCGACGTCGCCCCGGCCTCGCTGAAGCGCCACGAACTGCTCGGCGAGCCCGTACTTATCGGCCGGACGCGGGGTTCTCAAGGGGGGGCGGGCCAGGTCTATGCCATGCGCGACATCTGCCCCCACCGCGCGGCGCCCCTGTCGGCCGGGCGGCTGGTCGAGAAGCCGGGCGAGGGCGAGACCATCGAGTGCTGCTACCACGGCTGGCGGTTCCGCCCCGACGGCGTCTGCGCGGCGATCCCGTCGCTGGTCGAGGACCAGCCCTATGACGTCGACCGCATCCGGGTGCGGTCCTATCCGGTGCGCGAGAGCCAGGGGATGGTCTTCGTCTGGATGGCCTCCGACCCGCGCATCGCGCCCGACCCGGACCACGAACCGCCCCTGTTCCCCGGCGTGGTCGGCGGCGATGCGAAGATGGTCGAATGGATGGATTTCGACGCCCACGTCGACCACGCCGTCGTCGGCCTGATGGACCCCGCCCACGGCCCCTATGTGCATCAGCAGTGGTGGTGGCGGTCGGCAAAGTCGATGCATGAAAAGGCCAAGGCCTTCGAGCCGCGCGAGCACGGCTTCGCCATGGTCCGCCACGCCCCCTCGTCAAACAGCCGGGCCTACAGGATCCTCGGCGGCGCGCCGGCGACCGAGATCACCTTCCGCCTGCCCGGCTATCGCTGGGAGCATATCCAGGTCGGCGAGAAGCAGGTGCTGGCCCTGACCTGCCTGACCCCCATCAACGAGACGAAGACCCGGATCACCCAGATTTTCTGGTCTGACCACTGGGTATTCAGCCTCGCCAAACCGTTCCTGCGCATGGGCGTCATCGCCTTCCTGAAGCAGGACGGCGGCATGGTGAACCTGCAGAACGAAGGCCTGCGCTACGACCCGGCCCTGATCTGGATCGACGACGCCGACAAACAGGCCAAATGGTACCAGCAGCTGAAGCGCGAATGGATCAAGTCCCGCGCCGAAGGCCGCCCGTTCGCCAATCCTGTGAAGGCGACGACGCTACGCTGGAAAAGCTGAAGGCCGCGACGGGGGTCGCGGCCTTCATTCGGATTGACGATGGAGTCGTCACGGGCCGCGTCGGGTCGAGAAGGCGGAGCCTTCTGACCGCAGCCCAAACTTACTGCCGGCTGAGCTGGCCCGCCAGGATCACGTCGATCTGCTTGCCGATCTGGGTCGTCAGATCCTGCATCGTCCAGCCGTCGTAGGCCGCGCCGCGGTAGTTCGACAGATAGGCGTCATAGATCAGTTCGCTGAGCAGGCGCACGTCGGCGTCCTGACGCAGCTCGCCCTCGCGGACGCCGGCCTGAAGGGCGTCGGAGACGACCATGACCAGCGGCTTGATGGCGGTGCGGGTGCGCATCTCGGCGGCGACCGGCTGGAACCACGAGCGGGCCACGACGGCCTGGACCAGCGGCAGCTGCTCCAGCGAGCCGTGATAGCCGGCCGTCAGGGCGGCCAGCAGGCGCGCGCGCAGCGAGGTCTCTCCGGCGGCGGCGGCCTTCAGGGTCTCGGCCAGTTTCGCCAGGTCTTCCGACAGCACGGCCTCGAACAGTTCGGCCTTGTCCTGGAAATTGGCGAAGACCGCGCCCGTCGACATGCCGGCGCCCTTGGCGATGTCGCGAATGGTGGCGGGCTCATAGCCCCGCTCGGCGAACAGGGCGCGCGCGGCGTCCAGCACCTTCTGACGGGTGCGCACCTTGGCGGCCTGACGGCGGTTCAGCCGGGGGGTCTCGCTGTCGGCGTCGTGGGTCTTGGCGGGGGTCAAGGCGATATCTCGCATGTAACGGGTACTCACTGAGCGGCGGCTGGGGCCGTCGTTGGAACTGGACGCCGAAGCGATGGGAAATCCTGGGCGGGCGCGAAAGCCTGCGACACATCGCCTGTCAGGCGAGAACGGGGCAATCATCACGCAACGATGACCAAAATGGGGTAGCGGCATTAACAGTCGGGATAGGCATGGAGTTAACGCGCCACAGCCTGTCCTCCGTCGGTGCGGCTCAGCGACGCAGGGTGGAGCGCAGTGCCCTTGGACGCCGGGCGGTGTCGCTGTCGGGCATCGCCGCCTGGAATATCCGCCGGAAGGCGTCCCGCCGTTCATGGATCGAGGCCAGCACCAGCCCCATGGGCACCCCCAGGTCGACCAGGGTGTTTTCCGCCAGTTGCAGACTGGCCTCGGTGGTCTCGGGCACGGCGTCGGTGACGCCCAGGGCATAGAGACGCGCGGCGTGTTTGTGGTCCCGGGCGCGGGCGATCAGGATCACGTCGGGCCTGAGCGACCGGGTCGCGACCACCACCTCGTCGACCTTGAGCGGCGCATCCATGGTCACCACCACCGCGCGGGCGGTGTCGATGCCGCAACGCTCCAGCATCTCCGTCCGCCCGGCGTCGCCATAGAAGACATTGGCGCCCTCCGCCCGGCCCTTGGCCACGGTCGAGGGGTTGGCGTCGATGGCGAGGAAGGCCTGGCCGTGTTCCGTCAGCATCTCGCCGACCAGCCGTCCGACCCGGCCGAAACCGACGATCAGCACCTGACCCGAGGTGGCCGACGGCAGCTCCAGGGCCTCGGGCGGAAGTTCGGGCGCGACCGGCGCGACGCGCTTCACCAGCCGGTCTGCGATCAGGGCCATCAGGGGGACGGTGAATATGCTGATCGTCGCAGCGAGCAGAACGGTCTGGGTGAAGGCGGGCGACGCGATCCCCTCGACCAGGCCGGCGCCGAGAATGACGAAGGCGAATTCACCGGCGGGCCCGAGCACCAGCGCCGTCTCGATGGCGGTGCGGTTGTTCAGGCCCCAGAAGCGGGCGGCCGCGTAGATCAGCCCGGCCTTCAGCAGGGTCAGCATGGCGGCCAGACCGAACACGGCCACCGGATCGGCGGCCACGGCGTCGAGATCGAGGCCGATGCCCACCCCCACGAAGAAGACGCCGAGCAACAGGCCCTTGAAGGGCTCGATCGAGATCTCGACCTCGCGGCGGAACTCGGTCTCGGCCAGCAGCAGGCCGGCGATCAGGGCGCCGAGGCTCATCGACAGCCCGGCCACCTGGGCCGCCAGTCCGGCGCCGACCACCACCAGCAGGCTGGCGGCGATGAACATCTCCTGCCCCTGGCCCTTGGCCTTGGCCCGCGCGACCGACCGGAACATCGGCCGCAGCACCAGCCGGCCCAGCACGACCAGCAGCGCCAGACCGATCGCGGCCGGGATCAGGGTGAACAGGGCCGGCCCGAGGATCGACGGGTCGAAATCATCACTCCCGACCCCGCTCCCGGCGAGCGCCGCCAGAACGGTGACGGTGATCAGGATCGGGGCCACGGCCAGATCCTGGGCCAGCAGGATGGAGAAGGTGGCGCGTCCGGCGGTCGTCTTGATCCGGCCGCGCTCGGCCATGACCGGCATCACCACTGCGGTCGACGACAGGGCCAGGCCCATGCCCAGCACGGCCGCCGAGGCCAGCGGCTGCCCCATGAAGACGAACACCGCCGCCAGGGCGACCGTACAGGCCGCGACCTGGGTCAGGCCGAGGCCGAACACCAGTTTGCGCATGGCCCGGAGTCGCTCCCACGACAGCTCCAGCCCGATCATGAACAGCAGGAAGGCGACGCCGAGCTCGGACAGGGACCGGATCTGGGTCGCATCCGAAATGGTCAGCCACGACAGCCAGGGGGCTGTGTCCGCGAACCGCGCCAGGCCGTCGGGGCCCAGCAGCACGCCCGCGGCGAGGAAGCCCAGCACAGGGCTGATCTTCAGTCGGTTGAACAGCGGCACGACCACGCCCGCCGCCGCCAGAAAGACCACCAGATCCCGGTATTCGCCGCCGCCGCCGTGAGTCGCCATTCGTCCTCCGTCGGGGGTCAGCCTACAGGCTGAAACGCCGCCCCGTCTGGGTTTCCGTCGTTCATGACAAAAAATTCAGGCGACAGGGCGGAACCGGGGCGTAGGGTCGCCGCCGACGCTGTCCCATAGAGAAGCGAAGTCGAGGAAACCCCCATGAAGAAACTGCTCATCGGCGCCGCGCTCGGCGCCCTGTTGCTGCCCGCGTCCATGGCCTCGGCCCAGGTCGCCGGCGACGGACATGACCACGGCTGTATCGACGAGGCCTGCACGGTCTTTGAACTGTTCCAGACCCCGGCCGACGGCGCCACGGTGATGGGCTACCAGGGCATCGACACGCCGCGCTACGGGACCTGGGGCTTCGACCTGGCCGGCCGCGACACCTCGGTGCGCCCGGGCGACAGCTTCATGCGCTACGCCAACGGCGCGGCGCTGGATCGGATGCAGATCCCTTCGGACCGCACCTCCTACGGCTCGTTCGCCCTGCTGCGCGAACTCTCGGACAACCGGGTCAAGGCGATGATCGAGGGTCTCACGGCCCGCACCGATCTGGTCGCCGGCTCGGATGAGCAGAAGATCGCCGACGCCTATCGCTCCTACATGGACACGGCCCGGATCGAGGCGCTCGACGCCCAGCCGCTGCAGCCGTATCTGGCCGCCATCCGCGCCGCCAACACCCACGACCTCGCCGCCGTCTACATGGGTCAGACCCAGGGCCGCCTCGGCGGGTCGATCTTCGGGACCGGCATCTCCACCGACCAGAAGGCGCCGAACCGCTATGTGGTCTCGACCGGTCAGTCGGGCCTCGGCCTGCCCAACCGCGACTACTATCTGGAAGCCCGCTGGGCCGAGAAGAAGGCCCTGTACCAGGTCTATGTCGCCCGCATGCTCGAGATGATCGGCTGGGAGAACCCGACCGAGAGCGCCGCCGCCGTCGTGGCCTTCGAAACCCGTATCGCCGAGGCCCACTGGACCCCGATCCAGAACCGCAACCGCGATGAGACCTACAACGAATACACCATCGCCCAATTGGCGTCGGAAGCGCCCGGCTTCCCCTGGCAGGACTATTACAACGCCGTCGGCGTGGGCGACGTGCCGCGCCTGATCGTCCGTCAGGACACGGCCATGCCCCTGATCGCGGCCATCTACGCCGAGACGCCGATCGAGGTCATCCAGGCCTGGCAGGCCTTCCAGACCACGGACGGCGCCGCCGAACGCCTGTCGGACCGCTTCGCCGACGCCCGCTGGGAGTTCCGCTCGCGGGACCTGAACGGCCAGCCGATGCAGCGTCCCCGCGACAAGCGCGGCATCAGCTTCGCCGAGGCCATGCTGGGCGAGGCCGTCGGCCGCCAGTACGTCGCCGAGTATTTCCCGGCCGAATCCAAGGCCAAGATGGAAGAACTGGTCGCCAACCTCCGCGTCGCCCTCGGCAACCGCATCCGCACCTACAGCTGGATGAGCCCGGAGACCCAGGCCGCGGCCGAGGAGAAGCTGGAGAAATTCACCGTCAAGATCGGCTATCCGAACAAGTGGCGTGACTATTCGGCCCTCGAGATCCGGCCGGACGACCTGTTCGGCAATGCCGAGCGCGCGGGCGTCTTCCGCTGGCAGTACCAGCTCAACCGCCTGAACCTGCCGGTCGACAAGGACGAATGGGGCATGACGCCCCAGACGGTGAACGCCTATTACAACTCGACCAACAACGAGATCGTCTTCCCGGCCGCCATCCTGCAGCCGCCGTTCTTCGATCCCGACGCGGACCCGGCCGTCAACTACGGCGGCATCGGCGGCGTCATCGGTCACGAGATCGGCCACGGCTTCGACGACCAGGGCTCCAAGTCCGACGGCGACGGCGTGCTGCGCAACTGGTGGACCCCGGCGGACAAGGCCAATTTCGAGGCCCTGACCGCGCGTCTCGGCGCCCAGTACGACCAGTTCGAGCCGATCCCGGGCTTCCACGTCCAGGGCGGCCTGACCATGGGCGAGAACATCGGCGACGCCGCCGGCACGGCCGTGGGCCTCGAGGCCTACCATCTGTCGCTGAACGGCCAGCCGTCGCCCGTGCTGGACGGAATCACCGGCGACCAGCGCTTCTTCTACGGCTGGGCCCAGGTCTGGCAGTCCAAGATGCGCGACGACGCCCTGCGCAACCAGATCGCCACCGACCCGCACAGCCCGGCCGAATTCCGCGTCATCGGCCCCCTGCGCAACGTCGACGCCTGGTACGAGGCCTTCGACGTCCAGCCCGGCGACAAATACTACCTGGCCCCGGAAGACCGGGTCCGCATCTGGTAGGGGCCCTGGCCTGAGAGACGGAAAGGGGTCGGAGCCAACGCTCCGGCCCCTTTTCCTTGCCCGGCGCAGGGGTGATTGGTGGTTGGTGGCTGGTGGGCTTTGTCGATCGGACAGGCGCGGGCCGCAGCGATCCGCACGAACCACCAACCAACAATCACCGGCGCGCAGCGCCGCGCTCCAGGCGCAAAAAAGCCCGCCGCGGGGGATACATTCGCGGCGGGCTTTCTTTCGCTCTTTAACGAGCGGACGTTTCCTCCCCGAAACGCCTCCGGGCCGCTGCTGCGCCGAAACGCTGCGCTTCCCGAGTACGTCAGAAAGACGACATTTACCGTCTCAAGTCAATGAACGCGCGGGCGAAACCCGGGTTTTTCCAGACTTATCAATGATAAGTCACGCAGCTGTGCGCGCCTGCGCCACGATTCGCGCGACCGTGGCCACCAGCTCTGACCGGGGCACGATCTGCTGGCCGGGCCGCTCGGATTTCCACGCCTCATTGTCGCTGACGCCGGCGGCGAGCGCCCGGCCCGCGTCCAGATCCTTGACCGTCACCTGTCCGGCCGCGATCTCGTCGCCGCCCAGGATGACGGCGGCCGGCGCCCCGCGGCGGTCGGCGTATTTCATCTGCGCCTTCATGCCCGCCCGGCCCAGATAGAGCTCGGCGGCGATCCCGGCGTTGCGCAGCTCGGACACGGCGTCGAGATAGTGCTGCATGTCGGCGTCGGAGAAGACGATGACCACGACGGGTCCCCGCACGGCGTCCTCGTCCCCGCGTCCGGCCGCGCGCAGGGCCGAGGCCAGACGCGACACCCCGAACGAGAAGCCGGTCGCCGGCAGCCGCTCGCCGGTGAACCGCGCCACCAGGTCGTCATAGCGCCCGCCGCCCCCGATCGAGCCGAACCGCACGGCCCGGCCCTTGTCGTCGACGGTGTCCAGCAGCAGTTCGGCCTCGAACACGGCGCCGGTGTAATATTCGAGCCCGCGCACGATGGTCGGATCGAAGCGCACCGCCTCCTGGCCCACCTTCATGGCGTTCAGGGCCGCGTCGATGGCGGCCAGTTCGGCCAGGGCCGCCTCGCCGATCTCGCCCAGGCCGCCGACACGCGCGACGGCGTCCAGCGTCCCGGCCCGCGTCAGCCCCTCGTCCGCCACCGACGACAGGAAGCCCTCGATGGTCGCGATCACGCCCGACGGAAGGCGCGCGCCCTTGGTGTAGTCGCCCGAGTCATCCAGCCGACCCTCGCCCAGCAGGGCGGCGACGCCCTCCCAGCCCAGCCGGTCGAATTTGTCGATGGCCCGCAGGGCGGTCAGCCTCTGGCCCGCATCCTCGATCCCGCCCGCCTGGAACAGGCCGTCGAACAGCTTGCGGTTCGATACCCGCACCACGGCCTGGCCGGCGTCCAGTCCGGCGGCGCGCAGCCCTTCGCAGGCCATGGCGATGATCTCGGCGTCCGCCTCGGGCCGGTCCGAGCCGACGGTGTCGGCGTCGCACTGGACGAACTCGCGGAACCGGCCGGGGCCGGGCTTCTCGTTGCGCCACACCGGGCCGAAGGCGTAGCGGCGGAACGGCTTGGGCAGGGTCTCCCACCCCTGCGCCGCGAACCGGGCCAGCGGCGCGGTCAGGTCATAGCGCAGCGCCATCCACTGGTCGTCGTCGTCCTGCAGGGCGAAGACGCCCTCGTTGGGACGATCGGCGTCCGGCAGGAATTTGCCCAGGGCGTCGGCGTATTCGAACGCGCCCGTCTCCAGCGGCTCGAAGCCCCAGCGCTCATAGACCTCGGACACGCGCTGGACGAGGCGGCGCTCGGCGATCAGGTCGCGGCCGCGACGGTCGGCGAACCCCCGCGGATTACGGGCTTCGGGGCGGGCGGGAGCGGCGGCGTCGGTGGTCATGCCGCGTCTTTAGAGGGGTGAGGGGCGAGGGTCGAGGGTCGAGGAAGGGCAGGGTCCGTGCGGCGCGCTGCCGCAGAACTTTTCCTCAAGCCCGACCCTCGCCCCCCGGACCTCGACCCTAACCCTTCAGAAGCGGCACCATCCGCCTGTACGTCAGGCAGCGCCAGGCCCACTCCAGCGGACCCATCTGGAACACCGACAGCCACAGCGGCGACCAGATCAGCTGCGCCGCCCAGACGCCTCCGATGACCATCCACATCTCGGGCCAGCCGATCTGGCCGTACCAGCCCAGTCCCCGACCGCCGTAGAAGATGGTGGTCATGATCAGGGTCTGGCTGAGGTAGTTGGTGAAGGCCATCCGCCCCGCGCAGGCCAGCGGCGTCAGGAGCAGCTTCAGCCCGAACCGCGCCAGCAGGATCAGCAGGCTGGCGTAACCGAGCGAGATGAACGGGGCGAGGAAGCTGTTGTACGGCTTGGTCATGGTCGCGACGAAGGGGAAGCCCGCCCCCACGAAGGCCGAGGTCTCCTGCCAGACCAGCCAGAGCGACCCGGCGCCGGCGGCGACGAACAGGCCATAGACCCACGCCGGCGAACGGCCGGCCAGGAAGCCCGACTTGAACAGGCCCATGCCGATCATCATCAGGGCGGCCGTCGCCGGCAGGAAGAAGATCAGCATGGCGGGGGTGGACTGCAGCCAGTTGTTCACCTGGGCCAGGCTGACCGACAGGGCGTCGCCCTGGAAGGCGGCGATCGACCGGGCCAGCTTCGCCGGATCACCGCCCCAGCCGGACCCCTCCATCGCGCCGGCCAGGGCCTCCGGCGGCGCGAAGGCCAGCAATGACATCATGCCCACATACAGGCCCGTGCAGATCAGGTTCAGGCTGACGCCCGAGATCAGCAGGCTGCGGGCGCTCCACGAGCGCACCAGCATCACGAACAGGCCGGTCCAGGCGTAGAGCAGCAGGATGTCGCCGAACCAGAAGGCCAGGCCATGGATCAGGCCGAAGACGGCCAGCCAGAACAGGCGGCTGCGCAGCAGCTTGCCCCGCGCCCTGTCCGAACGCTCGCCGCCGATCAGGAAGATCGAGGCGCCGAACAGCATGGAGAACAGTGTGCGCATCTTGTCCTGGAAGAAGACGTGCATGATCTGCCAGGCCTGCGCGGCCTCGGCGTCGAAGCCCGTCTGCAGGGGCGGATTGGACACGACCGCCCAGGGCCAGGCGAAGGTCATGGCGTTGACCGCCAGAATCCCCAGCACGGCCAGACCGCGCACCATGTCCAGGCTGAACAGCCGTTCTCCGGCGGCGACCGGCGCAAATTTCGTGAGCGGCGCGGGCGCGCCGGCGTCGCTTGTTTCGGCAGCAGCCATGACATTTCCCCCCATCCTGGCGGAGGTCAGCTTGGCCGAAGCCGCGGCGGCATGGAACTGAATTCTGCCGAACGGGCGGCGCCCGTGGCGGTCAGGCCTCGTCGCGATCGCCCATCAGCCCGAGCCGGTCGCGGACTTCCGGCTGGGGTCTGAAGGCGATGAAGGCGGCGCACAGGCCGGCCCACAGGGCGTAGCTGATGCCGACCAGCACGGCCACCGACAGGCCGCCGACGCCGTAGATCAACAGGGAGGTCTCGCTGCCCCCGACCGCCTCGCCGACGTTGGCGGCGTTGAACCACTGCAGCACGGCCTGGAATACGGCGAACAGGGCGCCCAGGGCCGCCGAAAGCAGGCCGCCGTAGAACATGAAGCGCCAGATCACGCCCAGCCGCGACACGGGCCGGCCGTTCTGCATCCGCTCCTTGTCCAGCAGCCACAGGCCGCCGGGCACGGCCAGCAACCCCAGCGCCAGAACCTTCAGCCGCCAGTCCATCTCGAGGCCGAACCAGCTGGCGGGCGGCCAGATCGGCAGGGTCAGGATCAACGGCGGCCACATGGCGCCCAGAAGGGACGCGAGCACGATGCGGTGTGGCTCACGCCGCCACGTCACCCGTTCCTGACCGGGAAAGTCTTCGGGCCTTTCAGGGATCGGGATCATCGCGCCGGCCTCAACGCGTCGGCGCCGGCGTGTCGCCGGAATAGTCATAGAAGCCGCGCCCGGACTTGCGGCCCAGCCAGCCGGCCTCGACATATTTCACCAGCAGCGGACAGGGCCGGTATTTGGTGTCGGCCAGGCCTTCATGCAGCACGTTCATGATCGCCAGGACGACGTCCAGCCCCATGAAGTCCGCCAGCTCCAGCGGTCCCATCGGATGGTTGGCGCCCAGTTTCAGCGCCTTGTCGATCGAGGCGACGTTTCCGACGCCCTCGTACAGGGTGTAGATCGCCTCATTGATCATCGGCACCAGGATGCGGTTGACGATGAAGGCGGGGAAGTCCTCGGCATTGGTCGTGGTCTTGCCCAGCGACTCGGCGAAGGCGACCGCCGTCTCATAGGTGTCGGCCGAGGTGGCGATGCCGCGCACGATCTCGACCAGCTTCATCACCGGCGCCGGCTTCATGAAATGCAGGCCGATGAACCGGTCGGGCCGGTCCGTGACCGAGGCCAGCCGGGTGATCGAGATCGAGGAGGTGTTGGACGCCAGCAGGGTGTCCGGCCCCAGATGCGGGACAAGCTCGGCCAGGATGGCCTTCTTGACGGCCTCATCCTCAACGGCGGCCTCGATCACCAGATCCGCCCTGGCGGCGGCGGCCAGGGAGGGTGCTGCCGTGATGCGCGAGAGGGCGGCGTCGGCCGAGGCCTGGTCGGTCAGGCCGCGCGCGATCTGCCGCGCCAGGCTGGCGGCGATGGCGGCCTGGGCCTGGGGCACGCGGTCGGCGGCGGCGTCGTACAGCAGCACCTGATAGCCGCCCGCGGCCACGGCCTGGGCGATGCCTGCGCCCATCTGGCCTGCGCCGACGATGGCGACGGATCGGATCGTGGTCATGGAGTCCGGATAGCTGGCGGGCGGAAAGCCCGGTCGGAACGGCACCTTAGGACCCTTGCCGGGCGGTGCAAGGCCCGATGACGGGCGGTCGGTCAGTATGCCCCGAAGAGTGTCAGAAGCGCCGCGTGCGAGGCCGGCAGGAGGTAGACCCGCACGCCGTGGATCAGGATCAGGACGATGATCGGCGTGATGTCCATGCCGCCCAGGGACGGGATGATCCGGCGGAACGGCTGCAGGATGGGCCCGGTGACCCTGTCGAGGAAGTCCGCGAGCTGGTTCACGAACCGGTTGCGGTGGTTGATCACATCAAAGGCGAACAGCCAGCTCAGGATCGCGCTGACGATAATGGCCAGCACCAGGAGCCCCAGCAGGGCGTCGATGACGAAGAAGATGAAACCGATGATCGCCGCCATGCCGTCCGATGCTCCCGAAACCTGATCTGTCCCGCTTCTAGCCCGAGACCGCCGTCCGTCCAACGATTCCGGCGTCGCAGGGGCGCGGCCGACGGGGGCTCCGCGACGCCAACCCCGTTGACACTCCCGCCCCGCCCCTCGTATGTCGCGCGCTCGCCTGCGCCCTGTTGTCCAACGGGGTAAGGGGGGCCGTAGCTCAGTTGGTAGAGCGCGTCGTTCGCAATGACGAGGTCAGGGGTTCGACTCCCCTCGGCTCCACCAATCCCTGTTATTTCAAGGGGTTGGATGGAAACAGGCGATAAATCTGACACCACGCTGCTACACACGGCTTCCAAGAGGCCGTCGAAAAAGCGTT
>CAYNNT010000063.1:0-17327 GCA_964398675.1 uncultured Brevundimonas sp. | reverse complement strand
TCGATCTCGGCGATGACGTCGCCGGCCTTGACCGTGTCACCCGCCTTGATGTGCCATTTGGTCAGCGTGCCCTCTTCCATCGTGGGCGACAGCGCCGGCATGAGAATGTCGGTCACGCTGAGGCCTCCACATAGACGTCGGTGTAGAGCTCGGACGGATCCGGCTCGGGGCTTTCCTGGGCGAACTGCACGGCCTCGGCGACGATGGTCTTGATCTCGGCGTCGATGGCCTTGAGGTCGTCCTCGGTCGCGCCGGCCTGGTCCAGCAGCATCTTGACGTGGTCGATGGGGTCACGGGTCTTCTTGACCTCGTCGACCTCTTCCTTGGCCCGGTATTTGGCCGGATCGGACATGGAGTGACCGCGGTAGCGATAGGTCTTCATCTCGAGAATGTAGGGCCCACCGCCTTCACGGGCGCGCTTGACGGCGCGGGCCGTCGCATCGCGCACGGCCAGCACATCCATACCATCGACCTGTTCGCCGGGAATGCCGAAGCTGGCGCCGCGCTCGCTCAGCTGGGTCGTGGACGACGAGCGCTCGATGCTCGTGCCCATGGCGTACTGGTTGTTCTCGATGATGTAGATGGCCGGCAGCTTCCACAGCTGGGCCATGTTGAAGCTCTCATAGACCTGGCCCTGGTTGGCCGCGCCGTCGCCGAAATAAATGAAGGCCACGCTGTCATCGCCGCGGTAGCGGCCGGCGAAAGCCAGGCCGGTGCCGAGCGCGACCTGCGCGCCCACAATCCCGTGGCCGCCGTAGAAGCCCGTAGCGGTGTCGAACATGTGCATCGACCCGCCCTTGCCCTTGGACGAACCGCCGATGCGGCCGGTCAGCTCGGCCATCACCTCTTTCGGGTCCATGCCGGCGCACAGCATGTGGCCGTGGTCGCGATAGCCGGTGATGATCTTGTCGTGGCCCTGTTTGACGCTCTCCTGAACGCCCACCGCCACGGCCTCCTGGCCGATGTAGAGGTGGCAGAAGCCGCCGATCAGGCCCATGCCGTAAAGCTGGCCCGCCCGCTCCTCGAACCGCCGGATGAGGACCATCTCGCGGTAGAAGCGCAGCAGGTCCTCTTTGGACGCCGTGGGCGTATTGGGAATCTTCTTCGACGCAGTCTTTGCGGCGGGGGCTTTCGCCATCCGTCATCTCCCGGCTGGGCCCACACGGCAGGGCCTCTTGTCGTTACGGAAAGGGGCTTTAGCAGCCTTCGTTCCCGAAAGGCAAAGCGCTCAAGCCGGGCTGTAACGAAAGTTCACGCCCTCGGCGCGGAGCCGTTTGTCGCGACCGGGGCGGTGACGTGGATGACGTAGTCCCGGGGATCCGCGAAGCCGAGGACGGCGCGGGCCCGCTCTTCCAGCAGATCGCGGGACAGGCTGTCGGTGCGGAGATAGCGGACGCGCACCTCGAGGTCGCGTCGCTGGTCCATGATTCCGGCCAGCTGCGCCTCGCGCCGCACCATCAGGGAATCCCGTTCATGGCCGCTCAACAGGCCGCGCTGGCCCGTCAGGGCCTGCACGCCCAGATAGACGACGAGCAACAGCAGGACTGCGGAAGGGAAATACGGCTTCATCCGTTCGGGCACTTAGGACGCTCCTTCTGAGCGTGGACTCAAGATTGCTGGAGCCTGACCGAAAATGCCTAACGAACCGTAGCTTGACCGTACTTCATCTCAAATCGGCGCCACTCCGCATCACGCCGCTCATGTGAAGCGTCGGGCAATCGATCCTCGCGAGAAAGGCCCAACCGGAGGCGTTCCTTCAGGTCGAACAGCGAGCCAAAAACGTTGGATCGAGCCCGCCTGCCCTTGATGCCTTGCAACGCGGTTTCGATTGCCGGAATCAATTCAAAGAGCAAATCCCCGCCAGCGAGCGACGCAGCCACCTGACGAAGATCGCCGGAAGGGTCGGTCAGCATCTCCCGGTAGGCGACGGCTCGTTCGTGCCGTTGAAGCCACCATGCACAGGCCTGTTCATAGGCCGTCAGGCGCCGCTCCGCCCGCGCATGACCAAACTCGCGACGGACCCTATCGGCAGCGACCTCGTGTCCGTCGCCTGCCAGCTCGCAGAGCCGTTTCATTCCGACGGACATCACGTTGAGGTACGGCCGGTTTGGAGGTGCGAGTTCGAGCTCGGCTTCACAAGCCTGCAATAGTGCCTCGGTGAGACGCCCGGTCTCCCGGTACGCCTGAACCTCGTCAATCAGCACCAGACGGGCGGCCAGCAAATCGACAGCCGATGGGTCGGTCAGCCGTCGAGCGGTATCCCGCTCCCTCTCCAACGAGAATGCGAAAACCTTTGCCTTCGGACCCCCGTCCAGATTTCGCTTCCCCCAGAACATCGCCTACCGGTTCAGCAGCATCCCGTCGCCGAAATAGGCGCCCTGGTCGCCCAGCATCTCTTCAATGCGGAGCAACTGATTGTATTTGGCCGTCCGATCCGAGCGGGCCAGCGAGCCGGTCTTGATCTGTCCGCAGTTGGTGGCGACGGCCAGGTCGGCGATGGTCGCGTCCTCGGTCTCGCCCGAGCGGTGGCTCATCACGGCGGTGTAGCCGGCGCGGTGCGCCATATCCACGGCGTCCAGAGTTTCCGACAAGGTCCCGATCTGGTTGACCTTCACCAGAATGGAGTTGGCCAGGCCTTCGCCGATGCCGGCGGCCAGTCGTGCCGGATTGGTGACGAACAGGTCGTCGCCGACGATCTGGCAGCGGTCGCCCAGACGCTCCGTCAGCAGGCGCCAGCCGTCGAAATCATCCT
This sequence comes from uncultured Brevundimonas sp., assembly GCA_964398675.1. Taxonomy (GTDB): domain Bacteria; phylum Pseudomonadota; class Alphaproteobacteria; order Caulobacterales; family Caulobacteraceae; genus Brevundimonas. Next base: position 14,575 of record CAYNNT010000063.1, on the reverse strand, counting down.
CGGCGCAGCCGTCCTCGATCGAGACGATGGGGAAGCGTTCGCACAGGTCGGCCAGATAGTTGACCATGGCCTCGGCTTCGAGCGTCTTGCCCTCCCCCGCCATGATGTATTTGCCGTCCTTGAAGAATTCCGTCGCGGCGACGTCGAGGCCGAGGTGGAAGTCCTCACCGGCGAGATAGCCGGCGGCCTGGCCGGCGCGGGTGATGAAGCTCAGCGCTTCCTCGGCCGAGGCCAGGTTGGGGGCGAAGCCGCCCTCGTCGCCGACATTGGTGTTGTGACCGGCGTCCTTCAGCTGCTTGCGCAGGGCGTGGAAGATTTCCGAGCCCATGCGCAGGGCCTCGGAGAAGCTGTCCGCGCCGGTCGGCAGGATCATGAACTCCTGGATGTCGATCGGATTGTCGGCATGGGCGCCGCCGTTGATGATGTTCATCATCGGCGTCGGCAGGATGCGCGCCGAGACGCCGCCCAGATAGCGGTGCAGCGGCAGACCCGAGGAGATGGCGCTGGCCTTGGCGACCGCGAGGCTGACGCCGAGGATGGCGTTGGCGCCCAGCCGGCCCTTGTTCTCGGTGCCGTCCAGCGCGATCAGGGCCTCGTCGATGCGGCGCTGGTCCTCGGCATCCATGCCGCTGAGCGCGTCGAAGATCTCGCCGTTGACGTTGTCGACGGCCTTGCCGACGCCCTTGCCGCCCCACAGGTCCTTGTCGCCGTCGCGCAGTTCCACCGCCTCATGGGCGCCGGTCGAGGCGCCCGAGGGCACGGCGGCGCGACCGAAGCTGCCGTCATCGAGGATCACATCGACCTCGACCGTCGGATTGCCGCGGCTGTCGAGGATCTGGCGGGCGACGATGTCGGCGATGTCGGTCATGGGAGTGCTCTTCTGTCGGGGATTGGGCGGGGTTTAGCCCAACCCCCGAGGAATCGCCAACCGCCTTCGGGCGACGCGACCGCCGTCAGGCGCAGCCTTCGACATACTGGATGCTCGGCCCGCCCGCAGCCACGTGTTCGGCCGCGCCGTCGGTACCGATGTGATAGACGATGCCTCGCGCCGAGGGGTTCTGAACATAGCCGGCCGCGCCGCCGACGCTCCAGGTCGTGATGTATTCGGCCGGGGCCGCGGCGTATTTGTGCGGCGAGACATAGGCCAGCGGGCCGTAGGCGGCCTTGATCGCCGTGGCCGTATCGCCGACGCCGAAGCCGCGGTCCGTCTTGATCGTCGCGCCCCGGTCCAGCCAGATGCTGGTCAGGACACCCTGCTCGACCATGACCCTCAACCCCGACGGCGCGCGGGCGGGATGGAAGGTGTCGCAGGCCTCAGGGTCCGCACCGCCGACGGCGCCGGGGTTTGAGTCAGCACCGAGAGCAGTCTCGACCTCTGCCCGGGTCATGCCGATGCGGAGTGGCCCGAAGCCCTGGGCCGTCAGGACATCGGCGGCGGGGGCGGGTGTCGCGGGGGCCGGGGCGGGCTCGGGCGTAGGCGCCGGGTCCGGGGCGCCGCAGGCGGCGAGCGCGAGGACGGCGGTGGTGAGCATCAGGCGGCGGATCATGGCGTGACTCCTGTCGGTGGGAGCCATAACGCACGAAAACGGCGCGCGGTGCACCGCGCGCCGTTATTCAGCTTCGTCCCGGCTCGGCCGTCGCGCTTCGCGCTCCGTTGGCCGGGATGACGGGGTTCTAAGGCCCTAGTCTTCCTTGGGCGTCAGAACCTGACGGCCGCGATAGGTGCCGGTCTTCAGGTCGATGTGGTGCGAGCGGCGCAGCTCGCCCGTGTCCTTGTCCTCGACGTGCGGGTTGGAGCCCAGCGAGTCGTGCGAGCGGCGCATGTTGCGACGCGAGGGCGATACTTTGCGCTTCGGAACGGCCATGTCCGTCTCAATCTTCTCAAGGGTGGCGCCGGCGGAGGCGCGAAAACAACAGCGGCGGCCCGAAAGAGCCGCCTGCGAGGGCGGGCTTATGCCTCAACCCGGCCCGGAGTTCAAGCGGGAGCTTGTCCGGCCACTCCGACGGCCCGATCCGCCCGCGACAACGCATAGAAGAAGCTGTCCTTCCAGACGCCGCCGACGTTCCAGGTGCGCTCTGCAAAGCCGGTTCTGACGAAGCCCAGCCGCTCCAGCAGGCGAATCGAGGCGGCGTTCTCGGGGTCGACGTCGGCCGTCAGGGTTTCGAGGTCGCGGGTCCGGAACACATGGTCGATGGCCGCCCCGACCGCCTCGGACGCCAGCCCCTGCCCCCAGCAGTCGGGATGCAGGATGTAGCCGACGTCGGGCAGCTTCCAGAAGCCGGCCTTGCCGATCACCCGGCCGTCCAGCTCGACCACGAAGTCGGGATGGTCGGGACCGTTGGCGATCATGGCGTCGAGCCACTCCCGGGTCTGGTCCAGCGTCTCGTGCGGCGGCGTCGACCACCAGAGTGTGGCACGGGCATCGGACAGGACGGCGTGCAGACCGTCCAGATCGCGCGGGCGGGCGGAGCGGAGGATCAGACGGGGCGTGCGGATTTCCAAAGGCTCACGCCAGTTCATGTTCCATGACGACGAAATACAGGTCGTCACGTCTGGGCAGTCCGAAACGGGGATTGCCATAAGGGAACGGCAGGGTTTCGCCCGTCCGCTGATATCCGAGCCGTTCGTACCAGGCGATCAGGGTCTCACGCTGCGGGAGAACGGAGATGCGCACCCGACGGGCACCGAAGCGTTCGGCCAGCGCAGCGTGGGCGGCCTCGACCAGCCGGCGGCCCAGACCGCCACCTTGCAGCGTCGGCCGGATCGACAGCATGCCGAAATAGCCGGTCCCGTCGCCCCGGTCAGCGATCAGGATGCAGCCGACCAGATCGCCGTCGCGCCAGGCGGTCAGGAGGGCCTGTGCCGGATCGGCCAGAATGTCGGCGAGGTCCTCGGGATCGGTTCTCTGGCCGTCCAGCAGGTCCGCCTCGGTCGTCCAGCCGGCGCGCGAGGACTCGCCGCGGTAGGCGCTCTCGATGAGGGCGTGCAGGGCCGGAATGTCGGCCGGGACAGCGTCGCGGATCGTGATCTCAGTCATGAGCCAGCATTTCGCTGACCGCCTCGCCGATCGCAAGGGAGCTGGTCAGGCCGGGGCTTTCGATGCCGAACAGGGCGACCAGGCCGTCGAGGCCGTGGACGTCGCGGCCGTGGAGCTGGAAGTCCGGCTGCGGCTCGCCCGGCCCGTGCAGCTTGGGGCGGATGCCGGCATAGTCGGGGGTCAGGGCGCCGTCCGGCAGGCCGGGCCAGAAACGGCGGATATAGCCCTCGAACTCCGCCGCCTTGGCGGCGTCGACCGAATAGTCCTCGGTCTCGACATAGACGAGGTCGGGGCCGAACACGGCCTGTCCGCCCAGGTCCTTGCGGTAGTGGGTGCCGAGCGCGCCGGGGATGGGCGGCGGATAGATCAGCCGTTCGAACGGTGCTTTTCCGGTCAGGCGGAAATAGACGCCCTTGCCGAAATGGCCGGTCGGGATGCGGTCGGCCGGATAGCCCTCGATCCTCGCCGCCACGTCCTGCGCGCCAAGGCCGGGCGCGGTGACCAGCAGACGGGTGGTCAGGGTTGCCCCGCCCGCCCCGCCCGCGATGATGCTGAAACCGCCGCCGGGCAGCGGCTCCGCCCGCTCGAACGGCGTGGAGACGACCACCGAACCACCCGCCTCGCCGATCTCGCCCTCGAGGGCCAGCATATAGCCGTGGCTGTCGAACACGCCGCTCTCGGGCGACAGGATGGCGGCGTGGGCGTTGAGGCCCGGCTCCAGCGCCCGCGCCTGGGCGCCGGTCAGATGCTCCAGTCCTTCGACACCGTTGGCGGTGGCCTGGACGAAGATGGCCTCGATCCGGTCGACCTCGGTCTCGTCCGTGGCCACGACCAGCTTGCCGCATTTGCGATGATCGACCTTGTGGCTGTCGAGGAAGGCGTAGAGCGCCCGCCGCCCCTCGACGCAGAAGCGCGCCTTCAGCGAACCGGTCGGATAGTAGAGGCCTCCGTGTATGACCTCGGAATTGCGCGAGGACACGCCCTGACCGATGTGGGGCTCCTTCTCCAGCACCAGCACCGACAGGCCCCGCTTCGCCAGCGCCCCTCCGCAGGCGAGGCCGACCGCGCCGGCGCCCACCACCGTCGCGTCGAAGTCGAAGCTCACCGCTTCGACCCGTACAGGCTTGCGGCCCGGGCCTCGAAACAGCTCATCAGCTTGCTGACGGCGCGGTCGAAATTGGCGTGCAGCATGCCGTCGAGCAGCCGCGACTTGAAGGCGAAGTCGATCATGAACTCGACCCGCGTCCCGGCCGGATCGGGGAAGAACTCCCAGCGGTTCTTCAGATGCCGGAAGGGTCCCCGGATCAGGCCGACCTCGACCACATCACGGTTCCGGTCATGCCGCACCCAGGTCGAGAACCGCTCCCTGAGGAAGGAGAACCCGACAGCGGCCTCGGCGTCGACAAGGCTGACGCCGGACGCCTCCTCGCGCGGGCTCCAGGTGCGCATGGCCGTGACCCAGGGCACGAAGTCGGGATAGGCGCGCACGTCGGCGACCAGATCGGCCAGCTGGGCGGGCGCGTAGGGCAGGATTTTGGTGACGCGGTGGACGGCCAAGCGCGGCTCAGCGTCCGGTCTGCGCCAGTCGCGCCGCACGCAGGCGCGCGAAGTCGTCGCCGGCGTGGTGCGAACTGCGGGTCAACGGCGAGGACGACACCATCAGGAAGCCCTTGGCCCGGGCGATGGCCTCATAGGCCTTGAACTCGTCCGGGGTGACGAACCGGTCGATGGCCGCGTGTTTGCGGGTCGGCTGCAGATACTGGCCGATGGTGATGAAGTCGACGCCGGCGGAGCGCATGTCGTCCATCACCTGCATGACCTCTTCGCGGGTCTCGCCCAGGCCGACCATGATGCCGGACTTGGTGAACTGGTTGGGGTCGCGTTCCTTGACCATCTGCAGCAGGCGCAGCGAGTGGAAGTAGCGGGCCCCGGGCCGGATCTTGAGATACAGCCGCGGCACCGTCTCGAGGTTGTGGTTGAAGACGTCGGGCGTGGCGTCGATCATCACCTCGGCCGCCCCGTCCTTGCGCAGGAAGTCGGGCGTCAGGATCTCGATGGTCGTGTTCGGCGCCTGCAGGCGGATCTGGCGCACCACCTCGGCGAAATGGGCGGCGCCGCCATCGGACACGTCATCCCGGTCCACGCTGGTGATGACCACGTGGTTCAGGCCAAGCTGGGCCACGACCAGACCGACCTTGGCGGGCTCTTCCGGATCCAGCGGCTGGGGCAGGCCCGTCTTGACGTTGCAGAAGGCGCAGGCCCGCGTGCAGGTGTCGCCCATGATCATCAGGGTGGCGTGCTTCTGGCTCCAGCACTCGCCGATGTTCGGACAGGCCGCCTCCTCGCAGACGGTGACGAGGCCCTTGTCCTTCACGATGGATTTGGTGGCGTTGTACTGGCCCGAACCCGGCGCCTTGACGCGCAGCCAGTCGGGCTTCTTCAGCACCGCCGTCTCCGGGCGGTTCTGCTTCTCGGGATGACGCAGTTCGGCCGGCGTCTTCGTCAGGGTGTTGATCAGCGTGACCAAGGCGTCGCGGGCTCCGGGCTGTGCCAGGCCGCTATGTCGTCCTTCCGGGCGGCGAAGGCAAGGCGGGCGCGGCGCTCACGCCAGGTAACGCACCTTTTCAACGGCGCGCGGCGGCCCTAGTCTGACCACTGAAGACAAAAGGGCGCGGGACAACCGCATCCACACGGAGGATGGACTTGCGCGTACCGCTGGATGCCAAGGACGGCGAACAGACCATTTTTGACGGACTGATCGCCGCGCGCGAGAAGTTCGGCGACAAGGAAATCCTCGAGGATCTTGATCGCAAGCCGCTGACCTATACCGGCCTGATCCGCGCCGCCTTCGTGCTGGGCCGCAAGATCGCCGCCATGACCGAACTGTCCGAGCGGGTCGGCATCCTGCTTCCGTCCAGCGCCGGCGTGGTGGTCACCTATTACGGGCTGCATGCCCACGGCCGCGTGCCGGTGATGCTCAACTTCACCTCGGGCCAGGCCAACATCAAGGCGGCGATCAAGGCCGCCGGGGTGAAGAAGATCCTCTGCGCCAAACGGTTCGTGACCCAGGCCAAGCTCGAGGACCTGCTCGACGACCTGGCCACGGTGGCCCAGATCGTCTGGCTGGACGACGTCCGCAAGACCATCGGCCTGCAGGACAAGCTTTACGGCCTCATGGCCGGCATGATGCCGAAGCAGTTCCGGGTGAAGACCGATCCGTCGTCGCCCGGCGTGGTGCTGTTCACCTCGGGCAGTTTCGGCGCGCCCAAGGGCGTGGTGCTCAGCCAGTGGAACCTGGTCGCCAACTGCCGTCAGGTGGCCCAGCACATCGACCTGTTGCCCGAATGGGTGATGTTCAACCCCCTGCCGACCTTCCATTGCTTCGGTCTGACGGGCGGCGTCCTGTTGCCGATCCTGCACGGGATGAAGGCTTTCCAGTATCCGTCGCCGCTCCACGCCAAACAGATCGTCGAACTGCTGCCCGACGTGAAGGCGTCCATCCTGTTCGCGACCGACACCTTCCTGAACCAGTACGCCCGCGTCGCGGCGCCCGATGACTTCGCCACCCTGCAGTTCGTCGTGGCCGGGGCCGAGCGCGTGCGGCCGGAGACCCATCACCTGTTCAACACCCGCTTCCACGGCCTGAAGCTGCTGGAAGGCTATGGCGCGACCGAAGCGGCCCCGGTGGTGGCGGTGAACCACCCCGACCACAACCGCCCCGGCACCGTCGGCCAGATGATGCCCGGCATGGAATGGCGGATCGACCCGGTCGACGGCATTCCCGACGGCGGCCGCCTGTTCCTGCGCGGACCCAATGTGATGAAGGGCTATCTGTCCGCCGACGACCCCGAGAGCGTCGATCCGCTGCCCGGCGGCTGGCATGACACCGGCGACATCGTCGACATCGACAAGGACGGCTATGTCTCCATCCTCGGCCGCATCAAGCGGTTCGCCAAGATCGGCGGCGAGATGGTGTCCCTGACCGCGGTCGAGGGGCTGGCCAGCGCGGTCTGGCCCGAGGCGCGCCATGCCGTCGTCTCGATCCCCGACGCCCGCAAGGGCGAGAAACTGGTGCTGGTCACCGACCGCCGCGACGCGGACGTGGCCCGTCTGGCCGAATGGGCCCGCAGCCACGGCGCCCCCGAGCTGGCGGTTCCGAAGAAGATCATGCGCGTGGCCGAGGTGCCCGTGCTGGGCACCGGCAAGACCGACTACGTCCGGATCCAGCAGATGGCCGAACTGGAGAAGGCCGCCTGAACTTCTCCGTTGAACTGAAACAGACTCTGTTTCAGTGTCCCTTGACACAAGAAGGAGGGTTCCATGTTCGACAAGCTATCCGCCTACCGGCCGCAGTTGCTCAGCATCCTGCGCATCGTCGCCGGACTGATGTTCATGCAGCACGGCCTGCAGAAGATATTCGGCTTCCCCGCCCCGGCCATGATGCCCTTCGACATCCTCAGTCAGATGGGTATCGGCGGCGTTCTTGAACTGGTCGGCGGCGCCATGCTGGTGCTGGGCCTGTTCACCCGCTGCGTCGCCTTCGTCCTCTCGGGCATGATGGCCGTGGCATACTTCCAGTTTCACTGGAATTTCGGGGCCGCGTCGCCGTTCCCGATGGTGAACCAGGGCGAGTTGGCCGTCCTCTACTGCTTCACCTTCCTCTACCTCGCCGCGGCCGGCGGCGGGGCCTGGTCGGTGGACAACCTGCTCAAGCGCAAAGACTGACCTGGCCTAACCGATCCGCACGCCCGTCATCGAGATCGAACCGCCCTCGATGACGTCGTTGAAGAAGCTGACGTCGTCGCCCGGCCTGCGCTGGGCGGCGACGTAGAGCAGCGGCAGATAGTGTTCGTCGGTCGGGACGCTCATCTGCGCGTCCTCGGCCAGACCGACCCAGTCGATCAGGGCGTCGTCGTCGCCGCGCAGCAAGGCCGCTTTCACGGCTTCATTGAAGCCCGACGCCCATGGGTAAGCCTCACCCCCGGCGCGTTTCCAGGTACGCAGGTTGTGCACGAAGTCGCCCGACCCGGCGATGATGATCCCCTCGTCCCGCAAGTCGCCGAGACGTTTCGCCAGCGCATGATGGCCGCGCGCGTCGAGGCGTCGATCCAGCGACAGCTGCACCACCGGCACATCGGCCTCGGGCCAGACATGGGCCAGCACCGACCAGGTCCCATGGTCGAGCCCCCACTGCGTCGTCGGCGTCGCTCCGGTCAGGTCGGCGACCCGCGCCGCCAGCCCGGGAGAGCCCGGCGCGGGATACTGCATCGCATGCAGTTCATCCGGGAAGCCGCCGAAATCATGGATGGTTTCAGGGTTCGACTGGGCCGTGACGGCCAGGCCATTCGTCTCCCAGTGGGCGGAGACCATGACCACGCCCTTCGGCTTGCCCACGGCCTCGCCCAGCGCACGCCATGCGTCGGCGTACGGCCCGCCCAGGGCGTTCATCGGTGAGCCGTGGCCGAAGAAGATCGCAGGCTGGCGCATCAGGGTTCGCTTCATTCTATTAGAAACAGTGTATGTTTCTAATATGGGTCGGACGGCAGGCGACGCAAGGCTCAGGCTCCGATCCTGGGACCGATCGGGCAGACACGATCATAGAAGGCCGGGTCCGCCGGCGCCGGCTGGCCGCGCGTCAGACGGAACCGGTGCTCGACCACCATGGCCTGCTGTTCGATGTTCAGATCGCCCCAGTCGCAGTCCACGCCGACGGGATACTCATAGGACGCCGGCCGGTCGCCCGCCCGGATCTTGCCGGTCAGCAGATTGACCCCCTGCTGCGCCTGCCAGACGTGGGTCAGTTCGTGCACCAGCAGGGCCTGCAGTTTCAGGGGCGCGGCCGAAATGTCCGCAGGCAGTGTCCGCGCCGGCCATACGATCCAGTCCCGCCCGAACCACCGCCCCGGCACGAACGCCCGGTCGAGCGGCCAAGGCGCGGGCAGGAGGCGGATGGGGTCGAGCGTGAGGACATCGCCAAAGGCTTCGGCCGCCAGGACGCGTTCGCCGTCCGTCAGGGCCCGGATCACGGCGGCGGCGGCGGCCCGGCGTAGCCGCCCGCCGGACTGACCCACTCCCAGTGCCAGGGCTCGAAGGCATAGGGGACGAAGCCGAACCGGCCGGCGTTCCTGACCAGCCAGCGGTAGGTCGCGCCCCGGCTCATGTGCAGGCGGCTGGGCGGCGAGGTGTTGTCGACGCCGAGGCCGACGACCTGGCCGACGTAGAGATCGACCGCCGTGCCGGTCCGGTGCGGCGAACAGACGGCGCGGCGCACCCCGTCGCAATTGCCGGCCGCCGCACATCGGGCCGCATCGGCCTCGGGGTCCCGGAAGCCCGAGAAGATCTGCAGCAGTTCCGGATCGTTGGCGACCTCGGGCACCTCGGCCCGGGCGGCGGCGACCATCCGTCTATAGGCTTCCAGCACGTCGCGGCGAAGCAGACGGGTCAGACGGTCGGCATGTTCTTCGGACGCCACCAGATAACCCAGTTGGTACAGCGGCGGCGGATCAGGACACGGCTCCTCGCGGACCCGCGCCATGATGAAGGGCCGCCGCTCCTGCCACACGCCGCGGAAGGCCTGGAAGGTCGCCGGGTCGAAGATCCCGGTCGAGGGCAACTGATGCGCTGTCTGGAAGTCGGCCAGCCGGCGCGCGAAGACCGGGGAGCTGGCGGCGCAGCCGGTGCCCAGTTCCTGCTGCATCAGCGGCACATAGGTCTCCCAGCCCCATTCGGTCGAGCCGAACGGCGTCCATTCCAGCGAATGCAGCGAAATGCCGTTGGCCAGCGCCGGGCCGCCCCAATCCTCGATCTGTCGGTCGCAGAACTCGGCCTGCGCCTTCGCCGGCCCGGCGACCAGGACGGTCGCGAGGGCGCTCATCAGCAGCAGGAGCAGACGTATCGGCATCGGGGAAGCTGACCCTGTCTCTGTGTCCGCCGCAAGGCCCTTTACGCGGGACCAGAACGTGCAGTGGACCGCTCGCGCAGCGCGCGCAAAGTCGGCATGGTGACGGGACGGCCGACTCAGAGCCGGATCGCCGGACACATACATGACCGACGCCGCCCCGATTGAAGCCGCCCCGACGGCCCCTTCCAGCGCGAAGCACAGCAGCTGGATTCTGGCGGCGTTCGCCGGTCCATCCCTGCCCTTCGCGGCGCTGGGCCTGCCGCTGATCGTCCATCTTCCGACCTTCTTTGCGCGCAGCCTCGAACTGCCGCTGGCCTCGATCACCGCCATCTTCTTCCTCGCGCGGATTCTGGATATCGGCGCCGACCCGTTCATCGGCATGTGGATCGACAAGACCCGCACCCGCCTCGGTCGCTTCAAGCCCTGGATCATCGGCGGCGGCCTGATGCTGATGGTCACCACCTGGATCTGTTTCATGCCGCCGGCGGGCGCCAGCCTGCCGCTGCTCGCGCTCTGTCTGGTGGGCATCTACGTCGCGTTTTCGGTCGTGGTGCTGGCGCAGACCTCCTGGGCCGCGGTGCTGTCCTCAAACTACAACCAGCGCAGCCGGGTCTATGGGTGGTGGCAGTTCGGGAATGTCGTCGGCATCCTGCTGGTGCTCCTGTTGCCGGTCATCGTGGCGGCGCGAGGCGGCACCGAGGCGCAGGGCGTGGCGGCCATGGGGCTGTTCATCGTCGCCCTGATCCCCGTCACCATCGCCGTGGCGGTCAAATTCGTCCCCGAACCGCGCGCCGTCGGCGAGTGCCACGCCACGATCAGGGACTATTTCGCCTTCTTCAAACTGGCCTCGATCCGGCGGCTGATGCTGACCGACCTGCTGTATGGCCTGGCGCCCGGGATCACCGGCGCCCTGGCCCTGTTCTACTTCACCTCGGTGAAGGGCATGGACGGCGGCCAGGCCAACATCCTGATCTTCGCCTATTTCGCCGCCGGACTGGTGGGCTCGCCCCTGTGGAGCTGGGCCGCGCTCAGGCTGGGCAAGCACAGGGCGCTGGCGCTCGCGGGCCTGGTCTATGCGACGGCCTATATCGGCGTCTGGGCGGCGCCCGCGGGGTCCTTCCCGCTGGCCGTCGCCAGCATGCTTCTGGTCGGCCTGCCTTTCCCCGCCGGCCAGATCCTGATCCGCGCCATGATGGCCGACATCGGCGACGAGGAGCGGCTGGAGAGCGGCGAGGACCGCTCGGCCATGCTCTTCGCCCTGATGACCCTGACCAACAAACTCGGCACGGCCCTGTCGACCGTGGTCCTGCTGCCCCTGGCGTGGGTCGGGTTCCAGCAGGCCGCCGGCGCGCCGAACACCCCTCTGGCCCTCAACACGCTGAGCGGCCTGTTCGTGATCCTGCCTATCCTGCTGCTGGTGGTGAGTTCGCTGGTCATCCGGCGCTTCCCGATCGATGAGGCGCGCCAGAAGGAGGTGCGGGCCGCGCTGGACGCACGCGATGCGGAAGCCGCCGCCACGGCCCCGGCCGCGGAGCCCGCATGAGGCCCATCGACCGTCTGATCGGCATCATGGCCCGGCTGCGCGACCCCGTCGGCGGCTGTCCCTGGGACGTGGAGCAGACCTTCGCCACCATCGCCCCCTATACGCTGGAGGAGGCCTACGAGGTCGCCGACGCCATCGAGCGCGGCGACATGGATGAGCTGAAGTCGGAGTTGGGCGACCTGCTGTTCCAGACCGTCTTCCATGCCCGCATGGCCGAGGAACAGGGGCTGTTCGCCTTCGACGACGTCGCCAACGCCATCGCCGACAAGCTGGAACGCCGCCATCCGCACGTCTTCGGCGACGAGGCGGCGAAGCCGGACGGCACAGCCCAGAAGGCGCGTTGGGAGGACATCAAGGCCGCCGAACGCGTGGCCAGGGCCCAGCATGGGGTGCTGGACGACGTCCCCGTCGGCCTGCCCGCCCTCGCCCGCGCCGCCAAACTGACCAAACGCGCCGCCCGGGTGGGCTTCGACTGGCCCTCGACCGACGAGGTCTTCGACAAGCTGCACGAGGAGGTCGCCGAACTGCGCGTGGAGATCGCCGCGGGCGACCTCGACAAGGCCCGCGACGAGGTCGGCGACCTACTGTTCGTGGTCGCCAATCTGGCGCGGAAACTGGGCGTCGAGCCGGAGGACGCCCTGCGCGGGGCGAATGCGAAATTCGTGCGCCGGTTCGGGTTCATCGAGGCGGAGCTCGCCAGGGACGGGCGGTCGCCGGAGCAGTCCGATCTGGCCGAGATGGACGGGCTGTGGGATGCGGCGAAGGCGGTCGAACGCAGCGGTGGTTGAAGCCGGCGAACCGGGGCTCCGTAACCTCCGGCCGGTCGGCGACGAACGTGATGTCATGGCCCACTATGTCATTGCCCCCGCCCGACGGCGGTCCCGGACTCATATCGCCTCACGCCCCGATCTGGGCCGCCGGCTGAGGCTGTTTGGCCTGCTCAACATCCTTGCCGGCGCGGTCGTGGCGGGCGCCTTCACCGCCCGACCGGTCGCGCCTCCTGCGGCGGACAACCTGACTGTGGTCGAGCTGTTCACCAGCCAGGGCTGTTCATCCTGTCCGCCGGCCAACGCCAACCTGGTCCGGCTGGCGCGCCGACCCGATGTGCTGGCGCTCGGCTTCAGCGTCACCTACTGGGACCAGCTGGGCTGGCCTGACACCTTCGCGCAGCCTGCGTTCACCGCCCGCCAGCGGGACTACCAGCGCGGACTCGTCAACGACAACGTCTGGACGCCGCAGATGGTCATCGACGGTCGCGCCGACGTGGTCGGCGGACGGATGGATGAGATCGAACGGCAGATCGCCGCGCACCGGCCGTTCAGCGGACCCGTCATCCGCTTCAATCCCCGCGGCGTCGGCCTGGCGGGTGGCCGTCCCCCGCGCAGGCCGGCTGACGTCTGGCTGGTCCGCTATGAGCGCGAGGCCATCAATGTGCCGGTCGCCCGCGGGGAGAACAGCGGGCGCACCCTGCCCCACGCCAATGTGGTTCGCGAGCTGGTGCGGCTGGGACAATGGCGCGGCCAGACCACAGGCTTCGCCCTGCCGCCCGCGCGCACCGACGGGCTTGTGACGGCCGTGCTGGTCCAGGCGCCGGACGGCGGCCCGATTCTCGGCGCCGGGCGCGCGCCCTAGCCGAACTGCCGCTCGAACCGGCCCAGCGCCGCCGGATGCAGCCGCACGACCACATGCGTCCGGCCCTCGTCGTCCGTCTCGCGGCCGGTGACGCGGCCGTTCTCGTACAGCCAGGCCAGCGCCTCGCCCTGTGAGGGCAGCAGAGTCAGCGCCGTCTCCGGATCGTCGTCGATCAGGCCGGCGATGGTCTCGCGCAGGGGTTCGATCCCCTCCCCGGTCCAGGCCGAGACCGCGACCGCCTTGCCGTCGCGGGACAGGCGTTCGGCGAGGCCGAGGACAGTCTCTCGCCCTTCCTCATCGAGCAGGTCGATCTTGTTCCAGACCTCCAGCACCCGGCGGGTCTTGCCCTCGGGCGTCTCGATCTGTTTCAGCACCGCCTCGACGTCCTTGGACTGGGCCTCGCTGTCGGGTGACGCGATATCCCGGACGTGCAGGATCAGGTCGGCCTCGCCCACCTCCTCCAGCGTCGCGCGGAAACTCTCGACCAGTTCGTGCGGCAGGTCGGAGATGAAGCCGACGGTGTCGGCCACGATGGCCGGCCGGCCCTGCGGCAGGCGGATGGTCCGCTGGGTCGTGTCGAGGGTGGCGAACAGCAGGTCCTTGGCCACCACGTCCGAACCGGTCAGCCGGTTGAACAGGGTCGACTTGCCGGCATTGGTATAGCCGACCAGGGCGATAGTCGGGAACGGGACCTTCTGGCGCTGTTTGCGGTGCAGGCCGCGCGTGCGGCGCACCTCGTCCAGCTCGACCTTCAGCTTGACGATGCGGTCGGCGATCAGGCGCCGGTCGAGCTCGATCTGGGTCTCGCCGGGGCCGCCGGTCGAGCCGGTGCCGCCGCGTTGCCGCTCAAGGTGGGTCCAGGTGCGGACGAGGCGGGACTTCTCATAGTCGAGGCGCGCCAGTTCGACCTGCAGCCGGCCCTCCTTGGTCCGCGCGCGGCGGCCGAAGATTTCGAGGATCAGGCCGGTGCGGTCAATGACCTTGCAGTCCCAGGCCTTTTCCAGATTGCGCTGCTGCACCGGCGACAACTGGTCGTCGATGACCACGGCCTCGGCCTCTGCGGCGCGGACCAGGGCGGCCAGTTCATCGACCTTGCCCGAGCCGAACAGGGTGGCGGGCGTGACCTTGCGGATGCGCACGATCTCTTCGCCGCGGACGTCGAGGTCCAGCGCCCGGGCGAGGCCGACGGCCTCTTCCAGACGTTCGACCGACTGGCGCGAGCTTTCACTCGCGCCGGAGTCCGAGCGTTCGGGGTGGATGACGACGGCCCGGATCAGGGGGACGGCGTGGTCGATCAGATGGGAAGCCAAGGGTGTCGGCGTGCTTTCTCTAGGTCGTCATCCTCGGGCTTGACCCGAGGATCGGATATTCCGGTGCTGATTTGCAGATAGGAAGCCGCCCCCCGGAGGGCCATCCCCACGGCGCAGCAACGCCAACGCCTGATCCTCGGGTCAAGCCCGA
>CAYNNT010000062.1:0-17949 GCA_964398675.1 uncultured Brevundimonas sp. | reverse complement strand
CCGCCAGCCGCGCTCTCCGACGCTCCGGGTCTGGACACTGTTCTCGACCGTCGCGTTGGTGCCCACAGTCGTCTGGGCCGCGACGGGTGTGGCCAGCACAACCATCAGAACCGTCAGGATCGGGAAGAGACGTCTCATTCAATCACCCACGCCCTGGTCATTGACCGCCGATATTCAACGACTAGGCCCGCGGAACAAGTCCGCATTTGGGCAGGCCAGGCCCGGATTCCGGTCCGGTTCGCGGCCTCTGCTCCGCGCTTGATACACCCTCGGTCGGCGAGCCATAGTCGGCCATTCCGGGAGAACATCCGATGCGCCTTTCCATCCTCGCGACCGCCGTCTTCCTGTCCGTCGCCGCTCCGGCCGCCGCCCAGACCCCGCCGTCGCCGGCCGTCTCGGCCGCCGCGCCCGCCGACGTCGCCTCTCCCGAGGCGATCGTTGCGGCCCTCTATGACGTCATCTCCGGCGACAGGGGCGTGGCCCGCGACTGGGACCGCTTCCGCTCGCTGTTCCATCCCACCGCCCGGCTCATGCCTTCCGGCCTGAACGCCCAGGGAGTCGGCGTGGTCCGCTCGGTCACCCCGGACGAATACATCACCCGCAGCGAGCCCTTTCTGCTTGGCGAAGGCTTCCATGAACGCGAGATCGCCCGTCGCACCGAGCGGTTCGGCCGCATCGTCCATGTCTGGACCACCTACGAAAGCCTCCACGCCCTCTCGGACGCCCAGCCCTTCGCCCGCGGCATCAACAGCATCCAGCTGTTCCACGACGGAAGCCGCTGGTGGATTCTGAGCGTCTACTGGCAGGGCGAAACCCCCGCCGAGCCGATCCCGACCGAATATCTGCCGTCCGCCGGCTGACGATCAGACGACCCGGAACCGCGCCCCCGGCAACATCGGAAACGTCACCAGCGACACCTCCCAGAGTTCGACCTCGACCAGCACCCTGAGCCGCCCCTCGCGGCGCGCCCGGCTGCTGCGGAATCCGATCGACAGCCCGTCCAGCGCCCCGGCCCGCGACAGCGCCCGGGCGAACCGGGCCTCCGCCGACCAGTCCATGATCCGACCGGCGACGAACAGGCCCCGGTCGTCCTCGACCATCCGGTCCCAGACCCCGACCGCCGCCCGACCCTCATGCTGATGCAGCATCCGCACACCGGCCGCGCCCGTCTTCGCCAGACTGGCCGCGAACGCGCCCCTGGCCACCACATCCCCGTTCAGATCGGCCACGCCCCACAGGGAGGCGTAGCCTTCGATGCAGAGGCAACCGTCGTTCTCCCTCCCCCTCGGGGGGAGGGTGGTCGCGAAGCGACCGGGTGGGGTGGGCTCGGCGATGATCATCCCCATCCCTCCAGCCGCGCCTCGATCCGCTCGACCGCCGCCCGTGTGGCCACGCTCTGCTCCTCCAGCCGGGCCAGCCGCTCGGCGACCAGCTGCTGCCCGGCGACCCGTTCCTCCAGCGTCGCGATCCGCGCCGCCGCGCCCCCGGCCCAGACCAGCCCGCCCACGGTTTGCACGGACAGGGCCGCGATCACGGCGACGGGGAGTTTCCTGAGTTCGTTCATGCCTGCCTCCGAGGTGGCTGGTGATTGGTGATTGGTGGTTGGTGATTGGTGGCTGGTGAAGAGGGGTTGGCCTCCGGTGCTGGAGGTGATGCGGGGCGTGCCAGCCACCAGTCACCAACCACCAATCACCCCTTCCCCACCCCAGCCATCCGCCGCCGCTCCTCATCCGTCAGGAAGGTCGCCGCATTCAGCCGCGCCCACAGCGCATCCCGCTCGGGCTGCAGCGCCGGCAGTCCATCCAGATCGGCCTCGATCCGCGTCCCGGCGAACCTTCCGCCCAGCCAGCCCGTCAGCGCCGCCGCCGTCTTGCGCACCAGCGGCGCCACCGTCCCCCGCCAGAAGGCCGCATTGGCCTCGCGATAGTTGGCGTAGGTCGCGTCCCCCGGAATCCCCAGCAGTTGCGGCGGCACGCCGAAGGCCAGGGCGATCTCCCGCGCGGCGGCGTGTTTCCCGGCGATGAAGTCCATGTCCGCCGGCGTCCAGCTCATCGGCTTCCAGTCCAGACCGCCTTCCAGGATCATCGGCCGGCCCGCGTTCATCGTCCCCGCATGGCTCTCCTCGACCTGCCCCCGCAGCGCCTCGAACTGGTCGGCGGTCAGCCGCTCCCCGTCCTTCGCTCCATAGACCAGCGCGCCCGACGGCCGCGCCGCATTGTCCAGCAACGCCTTGTTCCAGGCCCCCGAGGCGTTGTGCACATCGATCGCGAACGCCGCCGCCTCCAGCGGCGAGAACCCGTAGTGGTCGTCCGTCGGATGAAACAGCTTCAGCTGCATCACCGGCGACCAGCCGTCCGCCGCCCGACCGATCCGGACCGACCGTCCGTCGACCGAATACTCCCAGGCCTCCGGCCAGCCCGCCCGCCCCGGAACCACCTTCACCCGGTCCGGCCGCAGCGTCCAAAGCTCCTCAGGCAGTTCATCCCCGACGGACTCGGCATAGGCGTTCCCCGCCGTCTGCAGCGCGCCGTACAAGGCCTCCAGCCACTCCGCGCCCGACTGCTCCGGATTCGGCCGCGCCAGCAACGCCGCCAGCGGATGATCGTCGCGACGCACCCCGTCCGCGAACACCAACAGCGGCGTCGACGCCGCCGCCTCCGCGATCATCCGCACGCAGCGATAGGCCACGGCGTTCTTCGCAAACCCCTCCTCGGCCAGGTGGGCATAGTCCCGCGGCGTCCACCGCGCCCGCCCGCCGGCGGTCAGCGCAATCAGCGGCCCGACCCGGCTGTCCTTGATTTCGGGCGCGTGCTCGCGCCCGCGGCGGCCCATCGGCCAGCGCAGCTTCGCCATCCTCTTCCTTTCCGAAAGTCTGTCCTAGAGAACCCGCACCCGCGGCCCCGCCCTCGGCGCCGGCAGCAGATGCGTCACCGCCCATACCAGGGCGTCGGCCCGGTCGGGACTGCGCCCGCCGCCCTCCGCCGACCCCAGCGCCATCAGCTCCTCTTCCAGCGCCGGAAACGCCCCGCAGTGGACGACCCGCCCCTGTTCATAGAGCGCCGCCACCGGCTCGGCCCGCGCCGCCTTGCCCCGGCTGGCGTGCACCAGTCTGATCGTGGTCTCGCAGCCGCCGTGGGCCAGCACGGTCCGCACCATCTCGCCGCCCTGGTTCTTCTCGGCGACGATCTCCTGCGCCCCGAACGCCCGCGCCGTCTGCGCCACGATCGTGGCCCAGCCCTGCGGCGACTCCCCGCCTTTCGACCGGTCGGCCAGCACATAGGCCCGACCGTCCTTGCGCCCGACCACCACGATCCCGCAGGCGTCCCCGCCCGCGCTCGCCGGCGGGTCCACCGCCACCACGATCCGCTCCAGCGTCGCCGGCCGGTTCCCCCGCGCCCGCGCCAGATCCTCGGCCCGGAACAGCGCCCCCTCGGCCTCGACCACCAGCCCCTCCAGTTCCTGCGCCTCCAGCCGGGTTCCGGCGTAGAGGCCTCTCAGATGCGCGAGGAAACCCGGCGACAGGTGCCTCGCATTGGCCTGCGTTCCGGCCCGGTCAATAACCACGCCCTTCTCGGCCAGCAGCCGCCGCAACGCCGGAATCGGTCGCGGCGTGGTCGTCACCATCAGTCGTGGATCGTCGCCCAGCCTCAGGCCCAGCCGCAGATTGCTCAACACCGCCTCCGGCCTCCGCCAGGCGCAGAACTCATCGGCCCATGCGTGATGGAACTGCGGTCCCCGCAGACTGTCCGGATCCTCCGCTGAAAACGCGTGCGCCTCGCTGCCGTTCGGCCAGACCAGACGCCGTCGGCCCGCTTCCCAGCGCGGTCGCTTCGACCGTTGCGGCAAGGCCTTCAACCCCGACGGCCCCTCGACCATGACCTCGCGCACATCGTGCAGGGTCGGCCCGATCAGGGCGAACCGACGGTCCCTGATCTCGGCCAGATGGTTGATCCACCAGGCCCCGGCGAAGGTCTTGCCGGCCCCCCGGCCCCCCAGCAGGACCCAGGTCCTCCAGTCGCGCGCCGCGCCCGGCATCTGATGGTTATGCAGACTGAACTGACTCCCGATCAGGTCGTGCAGTTGGCCAGCATCCAGGTTCGACAACGATTCCCTTCGCTTCCAGGACCGCGTTGAGGCGATCGAGACGGGCCTCCAATTCGGCCCGCATTCGCTCGAGGTTCCCGGGGCTGTCATCACGATGTTTCATCTCGTCCTCTTCCAGCTGACGGTCGCCGCCGGATCGCGACAGCGGCGACAGCACCGCGACGGCCCGAACCGACCGCGCGAAGACGCCGACAGCCCGCACCCGTCGCACGGCGCCGGCGAGATCATCGGCCGCCGGCTTTGCGGCCTTCAGGACCACAGCGTCCTCGTCGACGATGGCCATGAAGTCATCCTGCATCGCGTCGGACCATGCCGCTGCCCGCGCCGCCCTGTCCTGATTTCCCGTCATGCCCAAAGAGTAGCCGAGCAGCGTAGTCCGGCGGGCAAGTCGCCGTTACAAAATGACAAGCGATTGATTGTCGGCGACATTATCTCGCCAACCCGACTATGGATTCGCCGATTGCAAGCACAGCGTCATGCCGCAAGGGCGGCCCGGGCCGTGATCAGATTTCGACGCAGTCTGCCCGTGGCGCCGGGCGCCGGGTCAGGGCGCGGGCCACCCGGCCCAGCAGGTCGCCCGGCGCGAACGGCTTGGCCATATAGCCGACGCAGCCCAGCCGCATGGCTTCGGCGACCGTGCTCGCCTGGCGGTTGGCCGTCACCATCAGCACCGGGGGTGTATTTCGCCCTGACTTGGCCATGGCCATCAGGACGTCCAGCCCACTCATTCGCGGCATGTGCACGTCCAGCAGAACGAGATCGATCTTGACCCGCTTCAACAGGTCCAGCGCGGACTCGCCACTGCCGGCGGTGACCACGCGGTAGCCGGCCTGGGACAGGGTGATGTCGATCATTTCGCGGATCATGTCGTCGTCTTCGACGATCAGCACCCTGGCTGTCATGACCCCGCGCTCCGGAGCGGCGACCGGTCAGCGGCCTCGCCTTCGTCGGTCGGGGCCGAAGCCGTCGCCAGGGCGGCCAGCAGTTCACTCACCTGAATCGGCTTGCCGACGTGCCCGTCCATTCCCGCTTCGCGGCATCGCGCCACCTGTTCCGGCTGGACGTTGGCCGTCAGGGCGATGATCGGCGTGCGTCCGACGGGCCCGCTGATCGCCCGGATCGCCCGGGTCGCATCCAGCCCGTCCATCACGGGCATATGCACGTCCATCAGGATCAGGTCATAGGCGCCTGTGCGCGCGGCCTCGACCGCCTCGGCTCCGTTGCACACCGTGTCCAGCGCCAGCCCCAGTCCGCCCAGGATCGCCGTCACCAACTCGCGGTTCGGCGCCGCGTCATCGGCCATCAGGATCCTCAGACCGCCGTCTACGGCAAGATCGCCCTCGCCCGTGGCCTCCACACCCTCGACAGCCTCGCGCATCGGGACCTCGAACCAGAAGGTCGAACCCTCGCCGGGCCGGCTCTCCGCCCCGATCTCGCCGCCCATCATCTCGATCAGACACCGCGAGATCGCCAGCCCCAGCCCGGTGCCGCCATAGACGCGCGTGGTCGAGGCGTCGGCCTGGGTGAAACGGTCGAACAGGGCGTCGATCTTGTCCGGAGAGATGCCGATGCCGCTGTCCTTGACCATCACCCGCAAACGGCCGCCCGCGGCCGTCACCGTCAGCCGGACCGTCCCGGCGGTGGTGAATTTCACCGCATTGGACAGGAAATTCAGCGTCACTTGCCGAAGCCGCCCCTCATCTCCCATGAGGGCGCCGGGCACATTGGCGTCGATCGCCGCCTCCAGCCGCAGTCCCTTGGCCTGGCACTGGGCTTCGACCAGGGCCGCCGCTCCCTCGGCCATGGCGCGCGGATCAAAGGCCTGCGGGTCCAGATCGACCGCATCGGCCTCCAGCTTGGAATAGTCGAGGATGTCGTTGATGACGCTCAGCAGCGCCTCGCTCCCCGTCGCGATCCGGTCGGCATATTTGCGCTCGGCCTCCGGCAGATTCCGGCTCGCCTGCAGCAGGCCCGAGAAACCGATCACGCTGGTCAGCGGCGTCCTCAGCTCATGGCTCATATTGGCCAGGAATTCCGACTTGGCCCGCGCACCCGCCTCGGCCACGTCGCGCGAGGCGATCAGCTCATCTTCCAGCGCCTTGGTTTCGGACACGTCACGGACCACATCCTGGAACTCCAGCGGCCGCCCGTCGGCGTCGCGGATCACCTTGGGATGCGCTTCCAGCCAGACCGCCCGCCCGTCCTTGCTCACGCCCCGATAGGGCACGCGGGGCGACGACGCGCCCGGTCCCGCCTTGACGTAGGCCGCAAAGGCGGTCCGCAACCCGCCAACGTCCTCCGGATGGATGAAATCCCAGATCGACTTCCCCACCAACTCCTCGGGTCGGTAGCCCATCGCCCCCTCGATCGACGGAGAGACGTAATGGAACACCCCATCCATCCCATAGGTGGCGATGATATCCGTCGCATTATCGGCCAGCAGCCGGTAACGGGCCTCGCTGGCCGCCGTCCGGTCATGAGCCCGAACGCTTTCGGTAACGTCCTGGAACACGCCGAACAGGGCGACCGTTGCGCCCCGTTGATCGCGCTCCGGCTTGCAATGGGAGATGACGATCCGTTCCTCGCCGTCGGACCTGATCAGACGAAGCCGGAACTGGCTGGCCTCGCCCACCTCGATCGCCCGCGCCACCCAGTCGCGGACCTTGGCCTGGTCCTCGGGATGGTAGAAGCCGACGGCGTCGTCATATTGGGGGTCAAAGGTCTCGGGTGAGACGCCGTGGATCCGATAGACCTCATCGGACCAGCGGACCTTCCCCGTCGCCACATCCAGCTGCCAATGCCCGACGCCGGCGATCGTCTCGGCCAGTTTCAGGGTCTTGACGAGCTCGGCCTGTTCACGCTCGGCGGTCTTGCGGGCCGTGATATCGCGCACGTGGTCATGAAACTCGACGACCTCGCCCGAGGCGTCGCGAACCGCTCTCGGCATCGCCTCGAGCCATACGACACTGCCGTCCGTCCTGACGGCGCGGTATTCGTAGCGCGGGGGCGGAGCGCCGGGCCCGGCCTCGACATAGGCCCGCAGGGTCGCCCGGATGACCTTCAGATCGTCTTCCGGAATGAATTCCGAACAATCCTTGCCCAGCATGTCTGCCGGGTCGCGTCCCAGAAGCGCCTTCACCGCCGGCGACACATAGAGGAACCGGCCCTTGGTATCGAAGCGGGCGACGATGTCCGTCGCCGTCTCGTTCAACAGCCTGAACAGGCTCTCGCTTTCCGCCAGACGCGCCTGTGAGCGGACGGCCTCGGTCACGTCCTGGAACACGCCGAACAGCGCCACCGTCCGCCCCGTCTCGTCCTGTTCCGTGGTGGCCTTGGTCTCGACCAGTCGTTCTTCGCGGCCAGGCGGCTGGATTCTCAACCGGAATTCATAGCCCGCGCCCGTTGCGATCGCCTGCGACACCGCGCTTGCAAGCACCTCGGCATCACCCGGATGATAGCCGGCCAGAACCAGCTCATAGTCGGGTACGACCTCGCCCGGCTCAAAGCCGTGAATTCGATAGACCTCGTCTGACCAGGTGACTTCACCTGAAAGCACATCAAACCGCCAGTGGCCGACGCCGGACATCTGTTCCGCCAGTTTCAACAGGGCAAGGCGCTCGGCCTGGACCCGTTGGGCGGTTGTCTGGTCGAACATGCTCCCGGCGATCGCGGCGATATGGTCGAGCGTCGTCCATTCGGACTCAGTCAGCGCCGGCCTCGGCTTCGAATCCATGACGCCGACCGCGCCCACAGGCTCGCCCTTGCCGTTGCTGACCGTGGCGCCCGCAAAGAACCTCAGGAACGGCTTTCCGGTGACCATCGGGTGGTCCTTCAGCACCGGGTGAAGCAGCGTGTCCTCGATCACCAGATGCGCGCCCGGCCCCATGTCGACGAGGACATTGCTGACGCTCACATCCCGCGGCAGCGAGCTTTCCCCCAGACCGACCTCGGACCGAAATACCGCGAGGTCGCCATTGACGAAGGACACAAGGCCGAACGGAAGCTCGAACCGGCTGCAAAGCAGCGCCGTCACATGGTCGAAAGGACTTTCGAGCCCCAGACTGTCCTGTCGATTCACGCCGCCGCCTCGCACTGGATACCGGTGGCAGAAGGTCACAGGCTGACGAATTAATGGTTACCGGCGCGGCGGAATTTCAGCCGCCCCGCTCGAGGTCCCACTCCGGCGCCTCGAAATCCAGCGCGTCCTCGGGCTCCTTCAGCGCCAGTTCCGACACCGTCTGCCCACGCACCGAAACCCCGGCCGCATGGACGCTCTCCGGATCGCCCGAGATCAGCGGATGCCAGTCGGCCAGTCCCCGGCCCTCGTGGATCCGGCGATAGCCGCACGACTTCGGCATCCAGCCCAGCTGTTCGATATTCCACGGCGTCAGCTTGATGCAGTCCGGCACCTGCGCGCGCCGGTTGGCGTAGTCGATACAGGTGCAGCGGTCGCTGTCGAACAGCTTGCAGTGCACCCGCGTCGGCACGACCTTGCCCGTGTCCTCGTCCTCGAACCGGACCAGACAGCACAGGCCGCAGCCGTCGCACAGGCTCTCCCACTCCTCGCGGGACATCTGTTCCAGACGCTTGGTTTGCCAGAAGGGCCGATCCATCGGCGGCCTCTTACGCGGAACGTCGCGGACTGTCTCCGTTCTTCGGCCGGATCAGGTCGCGGGCGGCACGGGCGTCACGCCCGCCGGGCTCATCAGCGGCAGGGCGGGAACCGGCCCGACCACGGGCGCCGGCGCCACGGCGTCGACCCGCTGCCAGATGTTCAGCCGGTTGGCCGGCGGCGCATCGCCCCGGCTCGGCCTCAGCTGCTCGCGCTTACACTCCGACTTCACCCGAGCCAGCAACGGCCCCCAGAATTCCGGCCTCTGGTCCGCGGTCGCCGGCGCCGACCGGCCCGTCAGCCGGTCGCCCAGCCGCGCCACCGGCCCGTCGTCCCGGGTCCGGCGCAGGTTGGCGACCGATCCCATCATCGCCTTGCGCAGGGCGTAGTTGCAGCCGCCCAGCCGCTGCATCCGCTCGCCGACCACGAAATATTCCTCACCGGACAGGCAGCGCAGTTCCTGATCCTGCGCCCGCGCCGCGGATTCAGTCCGGGCCTCGCCCTCGTCGATCCCCGTTCGGGTCCGCGCCCGCGCCGCCATCCGGTCGGGCGCTCCGGCGTCATAGCTGCCCAGGGCCGACTGCAGGCACAGGTCGATCCGGTTCGACGCCGCCATCGCCCCGTCCATATAGGACACCAGATCGCGCAGCTCCGGCGCGGCCGTGTTGTCGGCCGGCAGGATCAGGTCCCTGAGGTCGGAATAGGTGGTCTGGTAGTCGCTCCACACCAGGGTGAAGTCATCGTACCGGGTCTGCGCCGCCTCCTGGGATCCGCCGCGCAGCATGGCGTTGGCCACCCGGCGGCTGTTGACGTCGAACAGGTCGGACTGACGGCGATAGGCGTCGATATGCGGCGCGATCTGCACCAGCATGTCCGCCGCCGCGGCGACCTCGCC
Organism: uncultured Brevundimonas sp.; assembly: GCA_964398675.1. Classification (GTDB taxonomy): domain Bacteria; phylum Pseudomonadota; class Alphaproteobacteria; order Caulobacterales; family Caulobacteraceae; genus Brevundimonas. The sequence goes on along the minus strand of CAYNNT010000062.1, from coordinate 8,338 downwards.
GGACGGCCGAGAGAGGGTGTCATAGGCCAGCGTCCCCGCCACCGGCGTCAGGGCCAGAACGATCCCGCCCAGCAGCTCGCCCCAGCCGAAGCCCCGCTTCCGGCGCACGACCGGTCCGGCCTCCTGATCCTGGTCGCTCATCCTCATCCCCCCGGACGTTCCGCGCCAAACTAGCACCGTTCCGCGTCCCGCCGCCGCAAATCCCTCACCGGGCGAAGGCCGCAGCCGGTGGCCACATCGTCCCGCACCGCCTATATGGCCGCCTTCGACCGCGCAGCCTCCCCGCTGTGCCGCGTATCCAGGTTTCGCATGGCTCCCCGTCCTCCTCTCGTCGCCCTCAAGAACGTCCGTCTCCAGGACGGCCAGCGCCCGCTGTTCGACGGGGTCGACATCGCTGTCGAGCCGCGCACCCGCGCCGCCCTCGTCGGCCGCAACGGGGCCGGCAAATCGACCCTGATGAAGATGGTCATGGGCCTGATCGAGCCCGACGCCGGCGACCGCTCCGTCCAGGCCGGGACCCGCTTCGCCTACGTCGCCCAGGAACCCGTGATCGCCGGCGAGACCCTGCTCGACTACGCCGCTTCCGAGGGCGCCGAGCGCTGGACCGCCGAGGCCTGGCTGGCCACCTTCGGCCTCGACCCCGAAAAGCCCGCCGTGAACCTGTCCGGCGGCGAGATCCGTCGCGCCGCCCTCGCCAAGGCCTTCGCCGAAGAGCCGGATCTGCTGTTGCTCGACGAACCGACCAACCACCTCGACATCCTGGCCATCGAGTTGCTGGAGGAGGAACTTCTCCAGGCGCGCTTCGCCGTGCTGGTCGTCAGCCACGACCGCGCCTTCCTCAACCGCGTCACCCAGTCCTGCCACTGGCTCGAAGGCCGCCGCGTCCGCACCCTGAACAAGGGCTTCGCCGCCTTCGACGAATGGGCCGACAAGGTCATGGAGGAGGAGGCCGAGTCCCTGCGCCGCCTGAACAAGGCCATCGAGCGCGAGACCTACACCTTCTACCGTTCCATCACCGCCCAGCGCACCCGCAACGAAGGCCGCGCCCGCGCCCTCAACGCCATGCGCGAGGACCGCGCCGAACGGGTCAAGGACATCCCGCGCGAACTCAACCTCGGCGTCGATTCTGGCGGCCTGTCGGGCAAGCTGGTGGCCGAGCTCAAGGGCGTCACCAAGGGCTTCGGCGAGCGAACCGTCATCAAGCCGTTCAGCACCCGCGTCATCCGCGGCGACCGGCTGGCCATCGTCGGACCCAACGGCGCGGGCAAGACCACCCTGGTCAAGATCCTGCTCGGCCAGCTCAAGCCCGACGCCGGCACGGTCCGCCTCGGCGCCAACCTGGAGCCCGTCTATCTCGACCAGTCGCGCGAGGGCCTGCGCAGCGACATGACCCTGTGGGACGCCCTGACCCCCGGCGGCGGCGACAGCGTGCTGGTGCGCGGCGTATCCAAACACGTGGCCGCCTACGCCAAGGACTTCCTGTTCCAGGAAGGCCAGCTGCGCCAGCCGATCTCGACCCTGTCGGGCGGCGAGCGCAACCGCCTGCTGCTGGCCCGCGCCCTGGCCAAGCCGGCCAATATGCTGGTCCTCGACGAACCGACCAACGACCTCGACATGGACACGCTCGACAAGCTCGAAGAGTTGCTCGAGACCTATGACGGCACCCTGATCCTGGTCAGCCACGACCGCGACTTCGTCGACCGTCTGGCCACCTCGACCATCGCCATGAACGGCCGCGGCGACATCGTCGAGACGCCCGGCGGCTGGACCGACTTCATCCGCCAGAACCCCGGCTTCCTGCAGCCCGGCGCCAACCCCCGGCCGCAGGACAAGGACGCCGCCCAGCGCGCCGTCGCCGCCGAAGAGGCGCGTCGGATCGAGAAGGCGGAGCCTTCTGACCGCGCCTCCGCAAAGAAGCCCGGCAAGCTGACCTTCAAGGACGCCCACCGTCTGAAGGAGCTGGAAGGCCTGCTCGCCAGTCTCCCGCAAGACATCGCCCGCCACGATGCGACCCTGTCCGACCCCGACCTCTACGCCCGCGACCGCAAGGCCTTCGACAAGGCCACCGCCAACGCCGACCGGGCCCGCGCCCTGCTGGCGGCGGCCGAGGAGGAATGGCTGGAGCTCGAGGCCAAGCGGGAGGCCCTGGCCGGCGCCTGATCGCGGCGCCTCCGGGTCTGCAGGAGCCCTCCTGACCGAATTTCCGGGCGATTTCTCGCGCCTGTGCAGAACTCGCAAGACGTTCGAAGCGCGAAGAAAATTCGAAAATCGTCACAGGAAGCACGGCTACCTGCACGATTTATCCCCCAGTCCATCCACAACAGCCCGTTCCGGACCGCTTGCCACATCCGCGGATCGGAGCGAGCTTGATCAGGCCGAGGGACACGGCGGCGCGGAAAACCGGGGAGACCCGGGGATCAAAGCGGACCGGCCCGGCTCTCTGATCGAACGCACCGGGGGGTTTCGACCTTAACGGACGGGAGACAGGATCAAGGCCCAAAGGACCCTTCAAAGGCTTCGGCCGGAGAAGACCGGAGGGAACCGGATCGGGATCGATGGACGGCGCGAGGCTCGACCTCGTGGAACGCCGGAGACCAGGAGCGCGACAGGATACAGCTGACCATCACCGGGGTTCGCCTCGCTGATGCCGAAGCCAGGGCCCTGAACCTCAATGGCCAAGTCCAACCCGGACTTGGCGAGGGGACGAGGAAAACCGCTTGCGGGGATCTTCGTCCCCTCGCTCAATTCCGGGCCAGGGTTTCGGCGAGGGCGAGCCGGGCGATGTCGCTCTGGATCTCGCGCAACGTCCCCAGACCATAGCCGTCAGGATCGCCCGCGGCGTTTCGCTGGGCCGCGACCATCCCATCCAGCGCTTCGGCGAATTCCGATAACGGACGGCGCGGCGCCGGCCGGCGCGCCGCCACGGTGATCAGAAGCGCCTGCGCCCGGGCCCGCGCCTCCAGCACATCCATCCCGACGTTGCGGCCCCCGCCCGACGACCAGTAGCTGGACGCCAGCCGGGCGTTGGCGTCGGCCAGTTGCCGCGCGAAGACGAGCACGAGCGCGGGGTAGGACGCGCGAAGCCGTGGCCCCAGCGCATCGGGCTTCAGGCCTCGGGCCGTCTCCAGCACCGCGCTTTCCAGCGCCGGCGTAAGCGCCTCCCCCCTCAGTCCGGCGACCGTCTTCACCAGCGACCTCAACCGACGCGTTTCGAACATCCGGTCGATCCAGCCCATTGTGCCCCGCTCTCCCTTGCCCCTGGCGCCGACCCAGCTTCACGGCATCCTCCACCGGCGGTCAATGCAGACGGGACGCCGCCCTTCCCTTCCCGGCGCCTGAGCCGTACATCTCCGCCATGACCTTGCGTGGGAATCGCCGTTTCTCGCCTGACCGCCGCGCTCTGCTCGCCGGCGCCGGCGCCCTCGCCGCCACGGCGGCGCTGGCCGGCTGCCAGGACGCCGAAGCCCCCGTCGATGAGGAAGGCCGCGTTCGCCTGCGCTTCGCCACCGACTGGCGCGCCCAGGCCGAGCACGGCGGCTTCTACCAGGCGCTGGCTTCGGGGGCCTATGCCAAGCGCGGCCTGAACGTCCAGATCATGCAGGGCGGACCGGGAGTGAACGTGCCCCAACTGCTCGCCTCGGGCGCGGTCGAGCTGGGCATGGGCTCCAACAGCTTCATCCCGATGAACCTGGTCGCCGAGGGCGCGCCGGTGAAGGCCGTCGCCGCCTTCTTCCAGAAGGACCCCCAGGTCCTCATCGCCCACCCGGATCCGGCGCTGGAGACCATCGCCGACCTCGCCGGCCGGCCCTTCCTGCTGGCCACCGCCTCGCGCGACGCCTTCTGGGTCTGGCTGAAGGCCAAATACGGCTTCACCGACGATCAGGTCCGGACCTACAATTTCAACCCCGCGCCCTTCCTCGCCGACGAGCGGGCGGTGCAGCAGGGCTATCTGACCAGCGAGCCGTACAGCATTGAACAGGCTGCGGGTTTCGCGCCCAAGGTCTTCCTGCTGGCCGACGAAGGCTATCCCTCCTACGCCGCCATGGTCCTGGCCCCCAACGCCTTCGCCCGCGACAACGCCGCGGCCCTGCGCAGCTTCATCGCCGCCTCGGCCGAGGGCTGGCGCGACTATATCCAGGGTGACGGCAAGGCGGCGGACGCCCTGATCCGCAAGGCCAATCCCGAGATGACCCAGGCCATCCTCGACCAGGCCCGCGCCCGGCTTAAGGCCAATGGCATCGTCGACGGCGGCGACGCCGCCCTCTACGGCCTCGGCGCCATGACGGCGGAGCGCTGGCAGGCCTTCTTCGACGTCACCTCCCAGGCCGGGGTCTATCCCCCGAACCTGGACTGGCGCCAGGCCTTCACCACCCAGTACCTGCCCGGCCGTGGCCGGAGCTGACGCCGCGGCGTCGCTGGACGGCGTCCTCGTCCGCTATCCCGGCCGCGCACCGCTCGGCCCGGTCGACCTGACCATCGCCCCCGGCGAGATCGTCGCCGTCGTTGGCGCGTCCGGCGCCGGCAAGTCCACCCTCCTGCGCCTTCTGGCGGGGCTGGAGCCGCCGTCCGAGGGGACCGTACATCGGGCCGACGGCCGCACCGGCTTCGTCTTCCAGTCCGCGACCCTGATGCCCTGGGCCGACGCCCTCGCCAATGTCGCCCTGCCGCTGGAACTGGCCGGGACGGCCCGCCCCGAGGCCCGTGCCCGCGCCGCCGAAGCCCTGACCGCCGTGGGTCTCGGCGACCGGCTCGACGCCCGTCCGCGCCAGCTGTCCGGCGGCATGGCCATGCGCGTCGCCCTCGCCCGCGCCCTCGTCACCGAGCCGGACCTTCTGCTCCTCGACGAGCCCTTCGCCGCCCTCGACAGCGTGACCCGCCGCCGTCTGATCGAGGACCTTCACCGTCTCTGGTCCGCCCGAGTCCCGCGCCCGGCCATCGTCTTCGTCACCCACGACGTCGAGGAGGCCGTCTATCTGGCCGGCCGCGCCGTGGTGCTGGACGGCGCGAGCGGGCGCGTGGCGACGACCCTCGCCTCGCCCGGCGCCCTGCCGAGGCCCGACGGCTGGCGCGCCGCGGCCGAGTATCGCGCCGCGGTCGAGGCGCTGGCCCTGGCCCTGGCGGCCGCCATGCCCGGGGCGGAGGCGCCGGCATGACCCGCATCCCCCCGCCCCTGCTACTCACCCTCCTGCTCCTCGCGGTCTGGGAGGTCGCCTGCCGCGCCCTGTCCGTCCCGTCGTATTTCCTGCCGCCGCCCAGCGCCGTGGCCCTCGCCCTGGTCGACCGCGCCCCGCTCCTCGCCGCCTCCGCCGCCGCCACCTTCTGGATGGCGCTGCAGGCGCTGGCCGTCGCCGCCCTGCTCGGCGGCGGGCTGGCCCTCGCGGTCTCGCTCAGCCGCCCGGCGGAGCAGGCGGTTCGACCGCTCGCCGTCGCCCTTCAGGTCACGCCCGTGGTGGCCATCGCCCCGCTGGTGATGATCTGGGCCGGGCTGGACAATGCGGACCGGGCCGTGGTCGCGCTTGCGGCGGCGGTCGCCTTCTTCCCCCTGTTCTCGGGCGTGCTCACGGGACTGAGGTCCGCCGATCCCGACCTCGAGCGCCTGTTCGACCTGTACGGCGCCTCTCCGGTCCAGCGCCTGATCCGCCTGCGGCTGCCCGCTGCCCTGCCCTTCGTCCTTGAAGGTCTGCGGGTGGCCGCGGGACTGGCCGTGATCGGGGCCGTGGTGGCCGAGTTCGTCTCCGGCTCCGGCGCGACCCAGGGGCTGGCGTGGCGGTTGCTGGAAGCCGGCAACCGGCTGCGCACCGCCGACATGCTGGCCGCCCTCGCCTGTCTGATGATCATGGGCCTGTTGCTGAACGCCGCCGTCGGCCTGCTGGAACGGGCCATGCGCCGTCGCCTGTCCTGAATCCGATCGGCCCGCGTTAGCAGGGGGTTAAGCGACGCATGACTAGCGTGAGACTCCATTCCCGCGTCCGGAGACGCCCTCTTGCGCCGCTCCCCGATCCTGACGACCGCCCTGCTCGCCGCTGCGGGCATGGTGCTGTCCGCCGGCGCGGCCTCCGCCCAGACCGCCGGCGCGCCGGCCGGCGAGGCCCGCGGCCTGCGCTATCTGTCGTGGCCGGGCCGCAGCGAGGCCGCCCCCGCGGCGGCGCCCGTAGGTCCCGTCGCTGCTGACGGAAGGCGCGACCTCAGGCGTCCCAACGCCGTCATTCCGCACGGCGGTTTCGCTTCAGCCTCCCCGGCTCCGGCCCGCCCGGGCCTCACGCCGGCGCCCGGCGCGCGCCGGACCCTGACCCCGGCCAACGCCTGGATGCAGCCCGCCGCTCCGCGTCCGGAGCCCGCGCCGCCCGAACCCGCGATGGTCGCCCCTGTCGCGCCCCGCCCGATTCCGGCGGCGCCGGCTCCACTCCAGCCCCGCGCCACGCCCGACTATCTGCCGGACCCCGGCGGTCGCGGTCAGGCCGTGCCGGCGGAGCTGATCCGCGCGCCGGCCCCGTCCCAGCCGGCTCCGGTCGAGAGCGGCCCCTACGATCCCATGGCCCCGCGACCCGACGCGCCGATCTTCCGCATGCAGCAGGACGCGCCCGCGCCTGCCGCCGCACCGCCGGTCGCCCAGCCCGCCGCCGCCTCGCCCGCCGCTACGCCCCAGCCGCGCCGCGTCGCCGAGGTCAGCAACAGCGGCGAGCGCCCGCCGACGCAGGGCGGCCGCTACTATTCCGTCCATCGCCAGAATGGCCGGCAGCCGGACGCGCTGGAAATGCCGGCGCCGAACTATGTCGACGCCCTCGTCGTCACCATGCCCGAGACCATCGCCTCCCAGGATCTCGCCGTGCCCGAACAGGGGCCGACGCTGATCCGTGACGCCCAGGGGCGGGTGCGCCCCGCGCCCGCCGCCTCCGACGGGGACCACCAGTGACAGTCGCGTCAACACCCTCCCGCCTGCCCGACCTGATCGCCATGGCCGCAGAGGGGTCGAGCGAGAAGCGCCGCGCCCTGCTGCGTGAACTGACCGATCATTTCTTCGGCGCCACGGCGCGCACGGCCACCGAGGACACCCTTTACGGATCCGTCCTGTCCAGTCTGGCCGCGGACATGGAGACCGCCGTCCGCGCCGAACTCTCGGCCCGGTTCGCCGATGCGCCGAATGCGCCCCATGCCCTGATCCGCCGGCTCGCCAATGACGAGGCCGCGGTGGCGAAAGCCGTCCTGACCACCTCTCCGGTCCTGACCGATGAAGACCTGCTCGGCGTTGTCCGCAAGCACGGCCAGGATCACCTCCGCGCCGTCTCCGCCCGCCCCTCGGTGTCCGAGGCCGTGTCGGATGTCATCGTCGAGCGCGGCGACGACGAGACCTTGGGAACCCTGCTGCGCAATGACGGCGCCCAGCTGTCCCGGAAGTCTTCAGAGGCCGCGGTCGAGCGGGCGCGGGTGAATCCGGCCCTGCACGAGGCGACGGTCTCGCGGGCCAGCCTTCCGGCCGACCTGCTCAACGAGATGTATTTCGTCGTCGAGGCCCGGCTTCGGACCCGCATCCTCGAACAGAACGCCCGCATGGACCCGGCCCTGCTGGAAAGCGCCCTGGCCGCCGGCCGGGCCCGCATCGCCACCGACGACGGCGCCCTGCCCGCCGACTACGCCGAATGCTCCGCCTATGTGGAAGAACTCAAGGCCGCGGGTCAGCTGACGCCGCAGATGCTGGCGCGTTTCCTGCGCTCGGGCGGCACGACCTCGTTCCTGATCGCCCTGGCCCAGTTGTCGGACATCGACTTCCACACGGCGCGCCAGATCGTCGACCGTCGCGAGCTGGACGCCCTGGCGGTGGTCTGCAAGTCCGCCGATCTCGATCGCGCCCTGTTCCTGACCTACGCCGTGGTGCTGCTGAACGACGACGGCGACGCCATGGCCAAGGCCCATTCCTACGCCCGGATGTACGCCGAACTGAGCCGCGACGCCGCGCTCAGGACCCTGCGCTTCTGGCGCATGCGCCGCGGGGCCGTCGCGGCCTAGGTGGTGGTTGGTGATTGGTGACTGGCGGTTGGCCGTTTCACTCAAGGCGTAAGAGCGGCATGGACCGCGCCGCGCACCACCTGGCGGCCAGCCACCAATCACCAACCACCCGGCCAACCCCCGAACAGCAAAACGCCCGCCCCCATGGCTGGAGGCGGGCGCTTCACTCGGCTTGACCCGGTTACTTCTTGGCGCGGCCTGCGGCGGCGCGGGCGGGTTTGCGGCCGCCCTGGCCCAGACCCATCTGTTTGGCGAGATCCGAACGCGCCTTGGCATAGTTCGGGGCAACCATCGGATAGTCTTTCGCCAGACCCCATTTCGCCCGGTATTCCTC
>CAYNNT010000061.1:0-18148 GCA_964398675.1 uncultured Brevundimonas sp. | reverse complement strand
AGGCCGGGGCATGGTCTTCTGGCACCCCAAGGGCTGGATCCTGTGGCGCGTGCTGGAGGCCTATTTGCGCCGCCGGCTGGACGCCGCCGGCTATGTCGAGGTCAAGACGCCCCAGGTGCTGGACCGGACCTTCTGGGAGAAGTCGGGCCACTGGGAGAAATACCGGCCCAACATGTTCGTCTGCGAGACGGTCGAGGGCGAGACCCTCAGCCTCAAGCCGATGAACTGCCCCGGCCACGTGCAGATCTTCGACCAGGGTCAGCGGTCCTATCGCGAGCTGCCGCTGCGCATGGCGGAGTTCGGGGCCTGCCACCGCTATGAGCCGTCGGGCGCCCTGCACGGCCTGATGCGCGTGCGCGGGTTCACGCAGGACGACGCCCACATCTTCTGCCGCGAGGACCAGATCGTCGAGGAGACGCGCCGGTTCATCGAGCTGACGCGCCTGATCCACGCCGACCTCGGCATGAACACCCACGAGATCGCCCTGGCCACCCGGCCGGAGGTGCGCGCCGGCACGGATGAGTTCTGGGACAAGGCCGAGGCCATGCTGGGCGAGGCCGCGAGGCTGGCCGGGGTCGACCCGGTCATCGCGGAGGGCGACGGCGCCTTCTATGCGCCCAAGCTGGACTTCATCGTCAAGGACGCCATCGGCCGGACCTGGACCTGCGGCACGCTGCAGCTCGACTATGTCCTGCCGGAGCGGCTGAACGCCGAGTACATCGGCGAGGACGGCCAGAAGCACCGGCCGGTCATGCTGCACCGGGCGATCCTCGGTTCGTTCGAGCGGTTCATCGGGATCATGATCGAGAACTACGCCGGGGCCTTCCCGCTGTGGCTGGCGCCGACCCAGGTCGTGGTGGCGACTATCGTGTCGGAGGCCGACGACTACGCCCGCGACGTGGTCGAAAAGCTGAAGGCGGCGGGCCTGCGCGCCGAGACCGATCTGCGCAACGAGAAGGTCGGCTACAAGGTGCGCGAACACTCGGTCGGCAAGGTCCCGGTCATCGCCGTGGTCGGCAAGAACGAGGCCGAAGCCGGCACGGTGGCGATCCGCCGTCTGGGCTCGCAGGCGCAGGAGGTGGTGTCGCTGGACGAGGCGATCCGCATCCTGACCGAGGAAGCGACGCCGCCGGATCTGCGTCCGGCCTGATCCGGGCCGGAATGAAAGAAGCCCGCCCCTGCGAAAGCGGAGGCGGGCTTTTCAATGGGCGGTGACGCGCCGGTTACAGCAGCCGTTTGCGCATGGCCTGGGACAGCATGTCGATCAGGGTCACGGCGACGACGATGACGATCGCGATGGTCGAGACCTCGCGATATTTGAAGCCCTGAAGGGCCTCGAACAGGGTCTGGCCGATGCCGCCGGCGCCGATCAGGCCCAGCACCGTGGCGGCGCGGCTGTTCGATTCGAAGCGGTAGAGGGCGAAGCTGGTCCACAGGGGCGCGACCTGCGGCAGGACGCCCCAGGCGATCTCATGCAGTCGCCCGGCCCCGGTCGCCTTGACGCCCTCGATGGGACCCTTGTCGATCGACTCGACGGCCTCCGAGAACAGTTTGGCGAGAACGCCGGCGGTGTTCAGGGCGATGGCGAGAACGCCGGCCAGGGGGCCGAGGCCCACCGCCACGATGAACAGGGTGGCGACCACGAGATCCGGGACCGAGCGCAGCAGGTCCATCAGCCGGCGCACCGGCCAGACCAGCCAGGCCGGCGACAGGTTGCGCGAGGCCATCAGGCTGAGCGGAACGGCCAGGAAGACCGCGAGGAAGGTGCCCCAGAGGGCGATCTGGACCGTCAGCCACATCTGCGCGACCAGCAGACGCCACTGGCTGAAGTCCGGATTGAGGAAGTCCCGGCCGTAGTTCCGCATCTTCTCCGGGTTGGAGAACAACTCGCCGAGATTGGGCAGGTCCACCGTGTTGAAGGCGGCGATCAGGATGATCGCGAAGCCGCCCCACAACAGCAGGTCCAGCGACCAGGCGGCCATGGACTTCCTGGGGGCGTCCGGCACCACGGCGGGGTCATTGGCCGTCGGCGTACCCTTCGGCAGGACATTGACGATGATGGCAAAGATCGCGAGCAGGCCGATCAGGGCGAAGGGGCTCCAGCGCGCGAACTGCGTGGCCGCGCTGGTGGGCGGAGCGACCTCGGGGGGGCGGCCTTCGCGGCGCGCCTGGTCCGCCTTCATCACCCGGATCGGATCGAGATAGCTGTTATCGGCGGCGCGGAACTGGGAATAGTTCAGACCGCGCAGGACTTCCCGCTGGCGCTCCACGTCGGGACCGATGCCCTGGCCGTAGGTGGTGAAGAAGCGCCGGATCTTCGCTTTCACATCCGCCGGCAGATCCGAGCGGATGACGATGCCGGACTCGGGGATCGGCGGGGACTGCCAGATCTCCTCGATCTGGTCGGCGACCTGCGGATTCTGACGGCGCAGGAAGACGGTGTTGACGGAATTCGACGTCGCAACGTCGACCAGCCCGTTCGCCACGGCCAGGGCGTTCGCCTGGTGATTGGCCGACCGGACGGTCGAGAAACAGGCCCGCGGGTCGATGTCGCGCGGCGCGAAGAAATAGGTCATCGGCGCGAGGGTGCCGGAGGTGGACTGGGCGTCGCCGATGCCGAAGGTGAAGCGCTTTCCGCAGGCGATGACGTCCTCGATCGTGATGCCCGAACCCTTCTTCACGATGATGGTCGAGACGTAGGAATCCTTGCCTTCGATATCGACGGTGCGGGCGATGACCTCGCCGTGCGCCCGGTCGATGGCCTGGACCGCGGGCAGGGCCGAGAACCAGCCGATCTGGGCCTGGTCGGCGCTCATGGCCTCGACCAGCACGCTGTAGTTGGAGCCGAAGACCGGCTCGACCGGGATGCCGATCGCGGTCTCGAGGTCATCCAGCAGGGGCTGCCACAGGGGGCCCGACGAGGCCTGCCCCTCGGCCGACAGCACGGTGAAGACGATCTTCTCCGGACGGCGGGCCTGGGCGGACGCGTCGCCGCTCCAGGTCAGACCAAGAAGAACCACCGTCAGCGCAAGCGCGGCGGCGAAAAGGTTTCTGAGGCTGCTCATGCCCTGGTGTCCTGGATCGCGCCCACGTCGGGAGCGATCATGCGTTCGTGGGATGCGCCGGTCGGGGCGCGCGTCGAAATGGGGGGCGTCGGGCGGGTCACGGCTGCACCTCGCGGCGGGTGCGCAGCCGTTGCAGCTCGGCGCGGGCCGTGGCGACGGCGGCGGCGTCATCGCGCGCCTGCGCCTCCGCCAGGGTCTGGTCAGCGATCATTTCCCGCACAGGGTCGAGGTAGTCGTCGTCGGCGGCGCTGAAGCGCGAATAGCGAAGACCGGCCAGCACGCGGCGCTGACGCTCGGCCTCGACGCCGTCGCCGCGGCCATAGGTCAGGAAGAAGCTGCGGATCTTCTCCTTCACCGCGGGGTCGAGATCGCTGCGCAGGACGATGCCGCCTTCGGGGATCGGCGGCGACTGCCAGACTTCCTCGATCTGTTCAGCGAGCGTCGGATTCTGGCGACGGAAGGCAGCGCCGGTGACGGTGTTCGAGGCCGCGACGTCCAGTACGCCGGAGGCGACGTTGAAGGCGTTGCGCTCGTGATTGTCCGAACGGACCGAGGCGAAACAGTTCGCCGGCCGGATGCCGCGCGGATTGAACAGGAAGGTCGCCGGAGCCAGGGTTCCGGAGGTGGACTGCGCATCGCCCATGCCGAAAGTGTAGCGCTTTCCGCACGCGAGGACGCCGGCCAGGGTGATGCCCGATCCGCGCCGCACGATCAGGGTCGAGCGATAGCTGTCCTCGCCCTCCAGATTGACGGTCCGCGCAACCAGTTCGGCGTCGGCGTTGTCGATCGCCTCGACAGCGGGCTGGGCGGAGAACCAGGCGACCTGGGTCTCGCCACGCTTCATGTCCTCGATCAGGGTCGCATAGGTGGCGGCGAAATGGGGGCGAACCGGCACGTCGATGGTCCGCGCCAGGTCGTCCAGCAGCGGCTGCCACAGCGGTCCGGCGGAGGCCTGGCCCTGGGCGGACAGGATCGAGAAGGTGATCTGCGCGGGCGCGCCGGCGGCGAGATCATCCCCCTTGTCGCAACCGGACAGGGTCAGGGCGACGGCAGCGAGGGCGCTGACGCCGAAGAGCCGGGCAGAGCCCGACAGGCTCATGCCTTGGATTCCCAGAACGCGTCCTCGAATTCCGGGCCGTAGATGTCGATCAGCTGCTTCGTATCCAGACCCGTGGACGGGCCGTCATAAACGATCTGTCCGGCCTTGAGGGCGATGACGCGGTCGCAATAGCGGATGGCGTAGTCGACCTGGTGCAGGGTGACGATGACGCCGAAGCCGTCGCGCTTGTTGAGCTCGACCAGCAGTTCCATGACCTTGCGGGCCGAGACGGGGTCGAGCGAGGCGACGGGTTCGTCGGCGAGGATGGCCTTGGCGCCCTGGACCATGGCGCGGGCGATGGCGCCGCGCTGCTGCTGGCCGCCGGACAGGGTGTTGGCGCGCTGGGCGGCGTAGTCGGAGACGCCGACGCGATGCAGGGCCGCCATGGCCCGCTGCTTGTCGGTCGCGGGCCAGACGCCCAGCAGGCCCTTCCAGCCGGGAATGCGGCCGAGCGCGCCCAGCATGACGTTGGAGAACAGCGAGAGCCGGCCGACCAGGTTGAACTGCTGGAAGATCATGCCCAGCTTCTGGCGCGCGGCGCGGGTGGCCCCGGTGGTGCGGCCGTTCTTCTGCACAACCTCGCCGAAGACGGTGATCGTCCCCTTGCCCGGGTCGATGCTCTGAAGGCCCGTGATCGAGCGAAGGAGCGTCGACTTGCCCGACCCCGAGGGGCCGATGAGGGCGACCATTTCTCCGGCCCCGACCTCAACGGACACGCCGTTCAGGGCCTTTCGGGCGCCGAAAGTCTTGGACACGTCCCTGACGGACGCGACGGCGGCGGCAGCTGAGGTCATGGACACGCTGGAAGCGGTTGAAAGGGCGCGCCGCATCGCCTGATCAGGCCTGCGAGGCAAGTCTTAATGACACGTCCCCGGCGATTTCGTCCAGCGTAACCGACCCGCACCCTACTCGGCAGCGCGCACCTCGACAGGCAGGCCGAGGGCCTCCAGCTGCGGACGGACCGTGGCGGCGTCCCCTACGACGACCCAGACCAGGCGGCTGCTGTCGATGATGCGGCGGGCCTCGGCGTCCATCGCGTCCGCCGTCATCGCTTCGTAGCGCGGGGCCAGGGTCTCCCAGTAGTTGTCGGGGCGGCCGTACAGGGCGTTGGACCGCAGGGCGTTCAGCACCGCCGCCGAGGATTCGAAACTGCCCGGCAGCTGGCGGACATTGCCGTTGACCGTGCGTTCGCGCTCGGCGGCCGTGACGCCGCGGTCGGACAGGAAGCCGCGGTACTGGTCGATCAGGACGGCGATCGACTCCCCGGTGCGGTTCGCCTGAACCGGCGCGGAGATGATGTAGGGCGCGCCGTTCTCCATCAGGGTGGTCCGGCCATTGAGGCCGTAGGACCAGCCGCGGGTCTCGCGGATGTCCTGGTTGATGCGCGACAGGAAGCCGTTGCCGATCACTTCATTGGCCGCCTGGAAGGCGACGAGGTCGTCACGGCCGGTGACCGGCAGCACCAGACCGCCGAGGATCAGCGACTGCGGCGACTGCGGCCGGTCGATCAGGACGATGCGGGGCCGGGCCGGGGGAACCGCGGCGTCGAAGGCCTTGGCGCCCCGGGCGACCGACGGCGCGGCCCAGGCGCCGAAACGCGCCTCGAGCATGGGCGTCAGCTCCGCCAGCGGAAGGTCCGAGACGATGAAGACACGGGCGTTGTCCGGACGGATCCAGCGCTGGTGGAAGGCGGCCAGGTCGTCCCGGTCCAGTCCCTCGACGGCGGCGGTGTCGCCCAGCCCGGACCAGGCGCGGCCGTAGGGGTGAGCCGACCCGTAGAGCACGCCCGGCAGGGCGCGGGCGCCCATGCCGTTGGGCGAGCTCATCTCCTGGGCTATGCCCGCCAGTTGCTGGGCGCGCAGGCGGTCGACGTCCGCGGGCCTGAAGGCCGGATTGCGGATGACGTCGGCCAGCAGGTCCAGCGAGGGTTCGAGATTGGCGGTGACAGCGGTGAGGCTGACCGTGGTCCGGTCGACGCCGGCGAAGGCGCCGATCGCCGCGCCGAGACGCTCCTGCTCCTCGTTGAGGGCGACGACGTCGCGGGTGGTGGTGGCCTCGGTCAGGGCGGCCAGCATCAGGGTCTGGGCGCCGAGGGCGTCGGCCGGGTCGGCGGCGACCCCGGCGTCGAACTCGACCGCGACCCGGGTGGTCGGGACGGTGGTGGAGCGGGCGTAGACGACCTCGAGCCCGTTCGACAGGCGGGCGCGTTCGGTGTCGGGGAAGTCCAGCGCCTTCATCACCCCGACGGCGGGCATGGGTTCGCGCGGGCTGAACGCCAGCGGTTCGGCCGCGGCGGGCGCCGGACGGGCGTCGGCGGCCTCGGCATAGGCCTCGCGCTCGCCGGGATCGACGCGCACAGCCAGGACCGGACGGGTCAGCCAGCGGCTCATCACGGCCTGGACGGAGGCGGGGGTGACGGCGCCGAGGCTGGCCAACTGCCGGCGATAGAAGCCGGGATCGTCGGCATAGAGTTCGCCCTCGGCCAGAACCACAGCCTTGCCGCCGAAGCCGCCCACGGGCTCCAGCGCCTGTATCCGGCCCGAGAGGCTGCTGGTGACGGTGCGGGCGATCTCGTCCCCGGTCGGACCGGCGGCGATGTAGTCGGCGATCAGCTGGTCGAGGCGGCGCGAGACGGCGTCCACGTCCCCGCCCGGCTTCACATCGACGGTGACGGTGAACATGCCCAGCCGGTGGAAGGCCTGATAGCCGGTGCTGACCGAGGTCGCGCTCTCGTCGCCGCGCACCAGGGCGTTGTCGAGCCGGGAGGTGGCCAGGCCGCCCAGCACGGCGGCCGCCACCTGCAGGTCGGCCGCGGAGGCGTCGACGAGGCCGGGGACCACCCAGGTGCGGTACAGACGGGTGTTGGGGACGCGGTCGTGCATCACCCTGTCGATGCGCGCGGGCAGGGTCGGGATTTCGGCCCGGGCCGGCTCGTTCGTCGCACCGCGCGGGATATGTCCGAAATACTGCTGCACCAGCCGGCGGGCTTCGGCGGCGTCGATGTCGCCGGCCAGCACCAGCACGGCGTTGTTGGGCCCGTAGTTGTCGCGGTGCCACTGGCGCAGGTCTTCCAGGCTGGCGGCGTCGAGGTCGGCCATCGAGCCGATGGTCGAGTGACGATAGGGGTGGCCCGGCGGGAAAAGGGCCTCCAGCTGGGCATAGTAGACGAGGCCATAGGGCTGGTTGTCGCCCTGGCGCTTCTCGTTCTGGACGACGCCGCGCTGGTTATCGAGCCGCTCCTGGTTGAGCGCGCCCAGCAGATGGCCCATCCGGTCGCTCTCCATATAGAGCGCCTGGTCGAGGGCCGAGGTCGGGACCGTCTGGAAGAAATTGGTGCGGTCGAACCAGGTGGTGCCGTTCCAGTCCGTGGCGCCCATGGCGCGCAGCGGCTCCATCAGGCCGCCGGGCAGGTTCTCGGTCGGATTGAACAGGCCGATGTGCTCGAACAGATGGGCGTAGCCGGTCTGGCCCTCGGGCTCGTCCTTGGAACCGACATTGTACCAGGCCGCAACCGCCACGACCGGCGCCTTGCGGTCTGTGTGGACGACGACGCGCAGGCCGTTGTCGAGGGTGAATTCCTCGAACGGGATATCGACGCTGCGGGCCAGGACCGCGGCGGGGACGGGCGCGGCCGACTGGGCCAGGACGACGGTCGGCGCGCTCAGCACAAGGGCGGCGGCGGCGAGGAAGGCGGCGTTGCGCATCGAAAATCCCCCAAGTTTGGCGGGCGACGGTATCAGCGGTCGGTCAGGCGGCAAGTTACGGCTGAGTCACGAACGGCGCGCGGTGCGGCCACCTCCGTCCGCACCCGGACAAACGCCTTTCAAACGCAAGGCGCGCCTAGAAAAAACCGCTTTACATGACAGTCCGGTGACCCTACATCGCGGCTTCCGGCGGACCCCGTAGGTCTTCACGTTGCGCTGCTAACGCCGGCTGGGTTTAACAATTACAGGGGTTTACGTGAATTGCGCACGTATCAATTTCCCCTGGACCTGGTCCGCGAGCGGTCCCCTGAACGTCCCGTCGCACTCGTGCGACCGCGTTCGGTTTCCGTAGCGGCGCGCTGGTTCCAGGACAATCTGAACGCCGACGTCTTCTATGCGGTGAAGGCCAATCCCTCGCGGTGGGTCATCGAGACCCTCGTGGAGGCTGGAGTCACCGGCTTTGACGTCGCCTCGCTGGGCGAGATCGAACTGGTCCGTTCGGTCAGCCCCGACGCACGCCTGGCCTTCATGCACCCGGTCAAGAGCCGCGGCGCGATCACCCGGGCCTATTTCGAGCACGGCGTCCGCACCTTCTCGCTGGACAGCCATGACGAGCTGGCCAAGATCCTCGACGCGACCGGCAACGCCACGGACCTGAACCTGCTGGTCCGGATGACGGTGTCGGCGGACGGCGCGGCCTATTCCCTGTCGGGCAAGTTCGGCGTCTCGCCGGACCAGGCGCCGTCCCTGCTGCTGGCCACCCGCCAGGCGGTCAAGGACGGGCTGATGGGCGTCTGCTTCCACGTCGGTTCGCAGTGCATGCGCCCGTCCGCCTATGAGGCCGCCATGGCCCAGGTCGGCCGCGCCATCAGCCGCGCCGGCGTGTTCGTGGACATCGTCGATGTCGGCGGCGGCTTCCCCTCGGTCTATCCGGGCATGGTCCCGCCGGACATGCAGGAATACGCCGACGCCATCCATCGCGGCTTCAACGAGATGCCGGTGTCGGAAACGACCGAGCTGTGGTGCGAACCCGGCCGGGCGCTGGTCGCCGAGTCGTCCTCGGTCCTGTGCCGGGTCGATCTGCGCAAGGGCGACGCCCTGTATCTGAACGACGGCTCCTACGGCTCGCTGTTCGACGCGACCCATTCGCGCTGGCCCTTCCCGACCAAGCTGGTCCGGGACGGCGCCGCGTCCAATGAGCTGAAGCCGTTCCGCTTCTACGGCCCGACCTGCGACTCCATCGACCACATGCCGGGACCGTTCTGGCTGCCGGCCGATGTGCAGGAAGGCGACTTCATCGAGATCGGCATGCTGGGCGCCTATGGCGTCGCCATGTCGACCGGCTTCAACGGCTATGGCGAACACGACATCGCCGGCGTCGAGGATGCCCCGATGGCGTCGCTCTACGGCCTGGCGCCCCGTTCCATCCCGACGGTTCGCACCTCGGCGGAAGAGCAGGCCCGCAAGGTGGTCCGCCTGTCTCGCCCCAAGGGCAAGGCCGGCCAGCGGAAGAAGCAACGGCGCTAAACCGTCGCTTTTGCGTTGTAATCAGCAGCGGCCCGTCGCTCCGTCCGGGCCGCTGTTTCTTTTGACGACGGGCGCTCAAATCAAAGGGAAACCCTTGCAATGAACGCTCCCGTTCAGACCAACCAGAAGGCCCAGCTGCTCCAGAACACGGTGGAGCACGTCGACATCACCGCGTTCGACGCCCGTCCAATCATCGACAGCATGCGCAAGATGTCCTTCTCGAGCCGCGACACGGCCCGGGCCGCCGACATCTTCAACATGGCCATCGAGGACAAGGACTGCTCGCCGTGGCTGATCCTGGCCGGCTCGACCTCGGCCGGCGGCTGCATGCATGTGTACCGCGACATGGTGAAGTTCGGCATGATCGACGCCGTGGTCGCCACCGGCGCCTCGATCGTCGACATGGATTTCTTCGAGGCCCTGGGCTTCAAACACTACCAGGCCGCCGGCGAGGTGGACGACAACGTCCTGCGCGACAACTACATCGACCGGATCTACGACACCTATATCGACGAGGAAGAGCTCCAGGCCTGCGACCACACCATCCTGGAGATCTGCAACCAGCTGGAGCCGCGCGGCTATTCCTCGCGCGAGTTCATCTGGGAGATGGGCAAGTGGCTGTCGGAAGGCAACGCGAAGAAGCCCGGCTCGCTGATCCAGACCGCTTATGAAGAAGGCGTGCCGATCTTCTGCCCGGCCTTCGTCGACAGCTCGGCCGGCTTCGGCCTGGTCAAGCACCAGAAGGAGCGGATGGCCGAGGGCAAGCCGTATCTGATGATCGACGCAGTCGCCGACTTCCGCGAACTGACCGACATCAAGATCGCCGCGGGCGTCACCGGCCTGTTCATGGTCGGCGGCGGCGTGCCGAAGAACTTTGCGCAGGACACGGTCGTCTGCGCCGAGATCCTCGGCGTCGAGGCCGAGATGCACCGCTATGCGGTCCAGATCACGGTCGCCGACGTCCGCGACGGCGCCTGCTCGTCCTCGACGCTCAAGGAAGCCGCCTCCTGGGGCAAGGTGCAGACCACGCACGAGCAGATGGTCTTCGCCGAAGCCACCACGGTCGTGCCGCTGATCGGCTCGGACGCCTATCACCGCGGGACCTGGAAGAACCGCGACAAGCGCCGCTGGAACAAGCTGTTCGGCAAATAAGAGCGATGCCTTCTCCCCTCGGGGGAGAAGGCGGCTCGCGAAGCGAGACGGATGAGGGGGAGGCCAGACATGGCTTCCCCTTTTCCAATTGTGCGCGGAACCAGCCCCCTCATCCGAGCGGCTTCGCCGCCCACCTTCTCCCCCAAGGGGAGAAGGCCGAGCAGCGGGAACCCCTGCCCGCCCCACCCGCTTCTTCAAACGAAGGAGCTTGACCATGACCGACCCCCACCAGACCGCCGACGCGCGCGAAGCCGAGGACATGGGCGAAAGGCCTGACACGGGCCGGACGCCGGACGCCCTGACCGAGGCCCTGTCGGGCAGCGACATGGGGTCTGACACCCGCGCCGGCTCCCTGCAGGGCGGGGCGGCGACCGGCTCCGAGATCGACCCCGACCAGGACAGGGTCAACGAGACCCTGGCCAGCGAGGGCAAGGCTTCCAGCGCCGCCGCGGCCTCGGCCCGGGCGGACCCGGAGCCGGTCAAGAACACCGGCGAGGACTCGACCGGCCCCGAGGGTGAGCCGGTGGACGGCGGACGGGGCGAGGCGGACGCCGCGACCGGGTGACGCCTGCGTCATCCGCGCCTTGGCGAAGGCGCGAACCTGCCTTGCCGCCGCCGCAGGCTTGGGCCACGGTGCGGCAACTCAACGACAGTCTTTTCAGGGACGATACGGGATGAAGCGCACGCTCGCGGCCGCCGCACTGATGGCGGCCCTGGCCCTGGCCGGTTGCAGCCAGGCCCCTGCGGATGAGGCCCCGGCCGCCGCTGAAGCCGCTCCGGCCGCGGACGCCGCGGCTCCGGCCGCTGCGGCGCCGGCGGCCGCCGCCGCGGGCGCAGCGACTCCGGCGGCCCCCGGCGCTCCCGCCTTCGCCGTCGTCTATCCGGGCGGCGCAACGCAGGGACCGGCCACCGTCGCACGCGGCCCGGACGGACCCGGCGGCATCCTCAGCTTCACCACCGAAGCCACCCCCGACGCCGTGGTCGACTTCTATCGCCAGCGCGCCGAGGCCGCGGGTCTCGCCTCGGTCATGGCCATGAATACCGGCGAGGCCCGCGCCTACGGCGCCGCCGCCAGCGACGGCAGCGGCAAGCTGCTGCGCGTCGTCGCCACCCCGGTCGAGGACGGCTCGACCAGCGTGCAGCTGGACTGGACCGCTGGCCGGTGAAACCGGCCGCCGTCCTGGTCGCCTGCCTCCTGATGGGCGGGTGCGCCACGGCCAGCGTCCCGATCGCCGCGCTCGCGCCGGTCGACGGCTATCTCGGTTCAGCCGCCGTCTCGGCCATGGCGGCGGAATTCGCCCCGTCCCCGGTGGACCCTCAAGCCGAACAGGCAATGTTCGCTTCGGTCGAACCGGGCACGGATCGCTGGTGGCTGGCGACCGCCCAGGCTGAACTGCGGCCGCCCGAGGCCGCCCAGCATTTCGACTGTATCCTCGGCGCCCGCCTCACAGGCCGGCCGCGCCCGGCGCTGACGCGGCTGATGAACCGGCTGCTGATCGATTCCGCGAGCGTGGCCGCGGCGCTTGCCGAGCGCGCGCCGCGCCGGCGGCCCGTCGCCGAACGGCTCGACCTGCAGCCCTGTGTCCGGATGGACGAGGCCGTGCGCAACAGCCCCTCGTGGCCGGCGGGCGGCGCCGTCGCCGGCGCAGCCTATGGCGAGATGTTCGCCGCGCTGGCGCCCGATCAGGCGGAGGCGGCGCGGCGGCGCGGGCGCGAGATCGGCGAGAGCCGCGCCCTGTGTCGCGTGAACTGGCAGGCCGATGTGACCGATGGCCTGCAAATCGGCCGGTCCGTCTATGAGCGGGCCGCGGGCGCCCCGGAATTCGCCGCCGATCTGGAAGCCGCACGGATTGAGGTCGCCGCAGCCCGCGCCGAGGGCCTGTCCAATCCCGGCTGCGCGGCGGAACGCCGGGCGCTGGCCGTTACGCGGGTCGGGGGCTGACCAGCGAACCGTAGAGATCGGTGCGCCGGTCGCGGAAGAAGCCCCAGGCGGCCCGGTGGCGGTCGATGTAGTCGAGGTCGAAGGTGTGGACCAGCGCCCCCTCCTCCGCCCGTCCGAAGCTTTCGACCAGGTCGCCGCGGTGATCGGCGATGAAGGATGAGCCGTAGAAGACCTGTCCGGCCTCGTTCACCTGTTCATGGCCGATGCGGTTGGCGCCGATGACCGGCACCACGTTCGAGACGGCGTGGCCCTGCATGGCGCGCCGCCAGGGCTCGGCGGTGTCCAGTTCCTTGTCATGCGGCTCCGAGCCGATGGCGGTCGGATACATCAGCACCTCGGCCCCCTGCAGCATCATCGCCCGGGCCGTCTCCGGGTACCACTGGTCCCAGCAGATGCCGACGCCGATGCGGCCGTGACGGGTGTTCCAGACCTTGAAGCCGGTGTCGCCGGGCCGGAAATAGTATTTCTCCTGATAGCCGGGACCGTCGGGGATGTGGCTCTTGCGATAGACGCCGAGCGCCGAGCCGTCGGCGTCGAGCATGACCATCGAGTTGAAATAGTGCGGGCCCTCGCGCTCGAAGATCGAGACGGGGATGGCGACGCCGAGTTCGGCGGCGACCGGCTGGAGGGCCGTCACGCACGGATGCTCACGCCATGGGTGGGCGGTCCCGAACCACTTTTCCTCCTGCGAGACGCAGAAATACGGCCCCTGGAAGAGCTCGGACGGAAGGATCACCTGCGCGCCGCGACCGGCCGCCTCCCGGACGAGGGCGATGGTCTTGTCGATATTGGCCTGCAGGTCCTCGCCGTAGGACGTCTGCAGGGCGGCGACGGAGATCGTGCGGGCCATCAGGCGGGCTCCTGCTGGGAGATGCAGTGGAAGGATCCGCCGCCGCTGAGAATGGCGATGGAGGACAGGGGGATGATCTCGCGGTCCGGGAAGACCGTCTTCAGGCCCTGACAGACCAGGTCGACGGCGCGCGCATTGCCGTAGTCCGGCACGATCACGGCCCCGTTGGCGATGAGGAAATTCATGTGGCTGGCGGGGATGGGGCGGTCGTCCTCGTCGCCGATGAAGCCGGGCGACGGCAGGCGGAGCAGTTTCAGCGGGGCGCCGGTCGCATCGGTCATCACCGACAGCGCCTTCGCCACCGCGTCATAAACCTCGTCGTTCGGATCGCCCTTCCCGACCGCCACCGGGCAGGCGACGACGCCCGGGGCGACGAAGCGGGCCAGGTTGTCGACGTGGCCGTCGGTGTGGTCGTTCAGCAGGCCGTCCCCCAGCCACAGCACCTTGCGCGCGCCCAGCGACGCCATCAGCGCCGCCTCGGCCCCGGCCTCGGTCCACTGCGGGTTGCGATTGGGGTTCAGCAGGCACTGGCGGGTGGTGACGATGGTCCCCTGGCCGTCGTGGTCCAGGGCTCCGCCTTCCAGGATGAAGGCGTGACGCTCCAGCACCACGCCGGACGCCGCGCCGATCTGGTCCGCGACCGTGTCGTCATGCTCAAGTTCGTATTTCCCGCCCCAACCGTTGAAGCGGAAGGCGGCCGCCGTGGCCGAACCGGCCCCGAAGATCGGACCGGTGTCGCGCAGCCAGATGTCGCCGAACCGGCCGTCGACGACCTCGACATGGGCGACGCCGGCGAAACGCGTCCGGGCGTCCTCGAGGGCGTCCGGCTTGCCGACCATCAGCTTCACCGATTCCCGGCCCGGGCCGGCCAGGGCGAGGACCAGGGCCTCGACCTCGGCCTGGGCCGGTTCGAGGTTCTCCTCCCACAGCTCGCCGTGGCTGGGCCAGCCGACCCACATCGCGCGATGCGGCGACCATTCGGCAGGGATGGGGCTGGTCATCGGTGAGAGTGATCCTGAACGGCGGGGCAGCCGCGCCAGATAGACACGCCGGCCCTCGACTTCAACCGATGCGGTGCAGCCGGAAGGCCAAACGAAAAGGGGCGGCCCGTTTCCGGACCGCCCCTCGTTCGTCAGTATCGATGGACCCGGGGTCTAGAACTTGACGCCCAGGGTGATCATCGCCGTACGCGGCGAACCGATGGAATAGGTCCGGGTCTGGCCGCTGCGGATGGCGGTGGCCGCCGGGACGCGCGGATCGGTCGTGAGGACCGAACCCAGCGAGTTGTTACCCGACGAGATGTTGCCGAGGTATTCCTCGTCCAGCAGGTTCGTGACGTTGACCTGCAGGTAGGCGTCGCGAACGCCGACCAGGCTGGTCAGGTCGTAGCGGGCGTCGAGGTCGACGACCGTATAGGCCGGGGCGACTTCGTCGTTCACGTCGGTGGCGAAGCGATCGCCGACGTATTTGGCCTGCAGGCCGACCGAGAGGGCCTGGGTGACATCCCAGTCAACGCGGGTCGAGAAGGTCCAGTCGGGCGTCTCAACCAGCGACTTGCCGGCAGTCGGCAGGAACAGCGGGATCAGGGTGCCGGCGCCGCAGGCCGGGGTCGAACCCGGGACCTGGTTGGCGTTGGTGCAGTTGAAGTTGCCGAAGAACAGATTGTCCTGGATTTCGCTCTCGTTGTACGAGGCCGAGCCATAGACGGACAGGCTTTCGGTGACGTTCCAGCCCAGCTGGCCGTCGAAGCCCCACTGCTCAACCGCGCCGACGTTGCGGTCGATGATCAGGTCGAAGGTCGGCGAGCTCGGGTCGTTGTCACGGGCCGAAACGATGCGGTTCTCGTAGCTGGTGTACCAGAACGCGCCCTGGGCCAGGAACATGTCGTTGCGGAAGCGGTAGCCCAGGTCCCAGGACTTGGTCAGTTCCGGCTGCACGGCCGAGAAGTCGAGGGCGCCGGTGGTGCTGCGGACGGGCTGATAGAGGTTGTCCGTACGCGGAACCGAGATGCCTTCAGCGTAGCTGGCGTACACGCTGTGACCGTCCGCGAAGCGCCAGTTGACGCCGACGTTCGGCAGCACGTCGTTGAACTCGAGCTCGGCCTGGTAGGGCGCGATCCACGAGCCGGAGGTGCCGTTGAAGGTCACATTGCCCGGACGGGTCAGGTCAGGCGTGGTGGCTTCGGTGGTGCAGCGCACGGTCGAGGTGCCGTTCTGCGTGTAGCAGTACTGGTTCAGTTCACGACGGAACATCGGGGCGCGGGCGCCGATGTTGACGGTCAGCGTGTCCTCGAAGAACTGGCCGCGGTATTCGAGGGCGAACTGGTTCAGTTCGGCGATCGAGAAGCGGTCGCGCGACCGGTAGTGCGAGCCGTCGCGGCCCAGCAGGCGGAGTTCCGGGGAGCCCCAACGCTCATGGCCGCCGAAGACGTTGGCCGGACGACCGTCGCGGCCCAGCAGGATGCCTTCGCCGGTCTGACGGTGACGACCGTAGTCCAGGGTGTAGGCGGCGCGCAGGCGGTGATCTTCGTTCAGATCCCAGATCAGCGAGCTGATGATGCCGTAGCGGTTGGTGGTCGTGTTGGACGGGGCGTAGATGCCGATGGTGTCGAGGACGTCGCCGTCGCCGTTCAGGTCCATCCCGATGCCGTTGGTGTTGGTCAGGTTCTGGTCGAAGCGGTTATCCGTTTCGGCGGCGAACGAGTAGTTGCCGCCGTTGGCGGTGACATACTGGTACGACGGGTCGAAGGTGAAGCGGATGCTGTCCGTCAGGCCGTAGCTGAACTGGCCGCGGACGTTGCCCGTGTTCGACGGGTTGATGCGCAGGCCGTAGAAGTTGGTGCAGCTGCCGGTGCCGGTCGTGCCGTCCGAGCGCCTGAAGGTCGCCTGGGTGTTGTCGTTCTGGGCGCCGGCGCCGGGGGTCGGCAGGCTGCAGGCCGCGTCCTGTTCGAGGTAGGTGCCCGAGTCGAACTGCGCCTGGGTGATGAAGTTGTTGTAGAAATCGTTACGGTTGCGGTTGAAGTGACCCGACAGGCTGGCGAAGTTGCCGTCACCGAGGTTCTGGTAGATGCGGCCGTTGTACTGGCGCTTCTCCAGGTTGCCCGGGCCCTTGAACTTGTCATAGTCGGTGCCCGAGAAGGCAAAGTAGGCGGTGGTGTCGTACGGGCCGAAGGTGCCGGTGTCGAAGCGCGTGAACAGGCGGCGGTAGTTGAACTCGCCGAACGAGACGTTGACCTGGGCGCCCATCTCCTCGAGCGGACGCGAGGTGGTGTAGTTGATGGTGCCGCCGGTGGCCGAGGCGGTCGGGCTGTCGACGTCGGTCGTGCCGGTGTTGACGGCGGCGCGCTCGATCAGCTCGGGATCCAGCTGCTGGTTGGTGAAGGTCGCGTAGTTGCCGGTGTCGTTCAGCGGAATGCCGTCGAACGTCAGCGAGACGCGGTTGCCGTCGAAGCCGCGCAGGCGGATGTTGCCGCCCGAGTTGCCGAACGGGTCGGCGTTCACGAAGTTCAGGCCGGGGACCAGGTTCAGGGTCTGCAGGATCGTCTGACCCGGGCTCTGGGTGGAGATGAACTCCTGGGTGATGGTCGAGCGGGTCTTGGCGACCGTCTCGGCGACGATCGAACCGTCCGTGGTGAACGGGGCGCGCGTGCCGGTCACGACCACGGTGTCCAGTTCGGTGGCTTCCGTCGCGACCGTGCCCGAAGACTGGGCCGAAGCGGCGCCGGCGACCAGAAGGCCGCTGAAGAGGGCGGTGGTCGCCCAGAACACGCGTTTGCGGTTCGTCATTGTCATCTATCCCCGATGAAGAAGGGCGCGTGCGCCCGGCAACCGGCGGCAGCCGGCTAATCTCCCGCCCCCTCTAGGCGTGCCATCGGAAAGTGGGACGACATTCGTGTGACAGTGATATGACAACCGGCGCGAGTGGTGTGAGAGACACACCCGGACGGACCGGAACCTGTGGATGATTCCCGGCGTTGGCGCGTCAGCCGGGAATCGACGGGTTTTCCTCCGGGACCGGAAGGAATTGGCGGGCGTGGCGGGGGGCTATTCGCCCCAGACCGCCCGCAGGCGCGCAGCCCGGCCGCAGAATCGGCTGTAACCGCCGTACCGGACGGGGTTCAGGCGGGCGAAGTCCTGATGATAGGCCTCGGCCGGCCAGAACCTCACCGCGTCGCGAACCGGAGTCACGAAGCGGGCGGCGCCGATCCGGGCGGCGGCGGCGCGGCGTGACGCCTCCGCGGCAGGCTTCTGGGCGGCGCTGGCGAAGACGGCGGTCGCATAGGACGGCCCCTGATCGCAGAACTGCCCGTCGGGGTCCGTGGGATCAATGGTGAGCCAGAAACGGTCGACCAGCTGGCGGTAGCTGATCCGGGCCGGGTCGAAGGTCACCTGGACGGCCTCGATGTGGCCGGTGCCGCCGCGGACCACCTGTTCATAGGTGGGATTGGCGACACGACCGCCGGCGAAGCCCGACACGGCCGCGACGACCCCGGGCATATGCGCGAAATTGGACTCGACCGACCAGAAGCAGCCGCCGGCGAAGACCGCGACCTCGCGCCGGCCGCTGTCCCGCGCCTGCGGGCCCGTGGGCGCGCTTTCGGCCGGGGCGCCGGGAGAACAGGCGGCGAGAGCGAGAATGATGAAGCTGATGAGGGGACGGGACATGGGGGCGGAATCTCCGGCGGCGCGACGGGGCCCGCGCCATGACCGACATACGATGGTCGCGCCCCGGAGGTTTCAGATCAAGCGCCCAAAGCAAAACCGCCGCCCCCCTTTCGGGAGGCGGCGGCTCTGTGTTGCTGGCCTTCGG
>CAYNNT010000060.1:0-18335 GCA_964398675.1 uncultured Brevundimonas sp. | reverse complement strand
TGTGATCAGCTTCACGAAATCCTCCCGGAACAGGGCTTGCACCTTACACCTCCGGGGGTCTTGACCAAGGCTCAGGTTGAAACACCCGTCACGACCTGAAACAACCCGTGACCTGTTCTGTAACCGTGCGAGGGGCGTCGCATGCGCTTGGCGAGACGAGGCTTCATTCTGGGCGGCGTGGCCATGCTTTCGGGCTGCGCCACGGCGGCCGCGCAGACGGCGAGCGTTCAGCCGCTCGTGACCGTCACGCCCGGCCCGCAGCTTCCGGCCCGGCCGGCCCAGGTCATCACCTCCCAGCTCAACACCACCCGTCCGCTCGACCCGCGCGGCCAGGTCCGCAAGGAACTGATGGACCGCGCCATGGCGGCCCTGGACATCCACGACCATCGCATCACCCGCCGCGACCGGATGTATCTGGTCGATTTCCAGAAATTCTCGGGCGACGAGCGCCTGTATGAAGTCGATCTGGAAGGCGGCGCCGTCACTCTGATGCGCACCAGCCACGGCCGCGGCTCCGACCCGGCGCACACCGGCTTCGCCGTCAATTTCGGCAATGACCCCGACAGCCACATGTCCTCGGTCGGCGCCTTCGCCACCGCCGGGGCCAGCTACGGCGCCCAGCAGGGCCCCAACGTCCTGCTCGACGGGCTGGAGTACACCAACAACCTCGCCCGCGAGCGCGCCATCATCATCCACGGCGCCGACTACGCTGACCCGGCCTTCCTCGCCCGCGAGGGCAAGCTGGGCCGCAGCTACGGCTGTTTCTCGGTCGGCCACGCCGACCTCCCGGCCCTGCGCGAACGCATGGGCGAAGGCCGCCTGCTGTTCGCCTGGGCCTGAGGCCGCCCTACTTCAGCACCGCCAGCAGCACCGCCACCCAGTGCACCGCCGCGGCCACGACCACATGGCCGTGCCAGATCGCGCGCCGGTAGCGCATCGCCTTGTTGGCGTAGAAGATCACCCCCACCGAATAAAGCAGCCCCCCGACCGCCATCAGGATCAGCGGCGGCAGGCCGAGGCTCTGCATGATCGGCTGGACGGCGATCACCATCAGCCAGCCCAGCGCCAGATAGACGACGATCCAGAACCCCTTGCCCAGGCCGGGCAGGAACAGTTTGGCCAGGGCGGCGAAGATGGCCGTGCCCCACACCGCCGAGGTCATCCCCCAGGCCCAGGCCCCCGTCAGGTGCTGGGTCGTGAACGGTGTATAGGAGCCGGCGATCATGACGAAAATGCCCGCGTGGTCGAACCGGCGCAGCAGCGGCTGGAACCGGGGCGCGGCGAAATTATAGGCCGTCGACAGCCCCAGCATGGTCAGCAGCCCGACCGCATAGATGGCCGAGGCCGTCAGGCTGCCGGCGTCGCCGAAGCCGATCGCCAGCCCCAGCAGCATGCCGCCCCCGACCAGCGCCAGCGCCAGCCCGGTCAGATGCACGATCAGATCGGCCAGCCGCTCCTTGCCGTCCCGGTAATGGCTCGGCGGTTCGGGCGGGAGAGTGTCGTTCACGGGGGGTCTGTCTCCATGTTGGGCGCCCGGCCATCAAGGATGGCGGGAGCGTCACCATACATGGCATGGGTTCGGGCGCTGCGACACCGGTTCAGTGTCGCCGCGAGCGCCTGGCCGGGTGGCCGCGTTGCGCCATGCCGCACGGACAGGATACTCACCTCTTCAGCGACGACCACATAGCGGATCACATACGGCTTCACGACGAGGATCTCGCGACGACCACGACCGATGGGCCGCCCGCGTTCAGGAAAGGTCGCCAGCGTCTATGCGACATCCATGAACTGCAGTTCCAGGCGCGCTGCGGCGACCGGACTGAAATCCCGGACATAGCCGGCGATCTCTGCCGCGTTCTCCATGGCCTCATCCGACCAGACTACTCGCCCCATTTGGGTCGAGGCAGGGGATTGTCAGTAGAAAGCGACAGGAGCCAACGCTTTACGGCTTCGTGGCTGACCACACGCCCGGCTTCGAAGTCAGCTTCGCCGCGAAGCATCGAAGCCTCATCCGCCGCGTCGTCCGCGAAGTCGAATACGCCGGGCTGCTCGGCCATCTCATGGGGGGCTCGTCCATTGGGCGATCCTATCACGCTCGAAGATCGACGCATCAGGTTTCAACCCCAGCGAGATCAGGGATCGGTCCACTACCAAGCCGTAAACCCTTACTCCCGCTCCAGCGCCCGCCAGCCGATGTCCGTCCGATGGAATCCGCCCGGCCAGTCGATCTTCTTCACGGCGGCATAGGCCCGCGCGCGCGCCTCGGCGATGTCCCTGCCGCGGGCGCAGACGTTCAGCACCCGGCCGCCCGCCGCCGCCAGCTGGCCGTCGGCCCGGCGGCGCGTGCCGGCGTGGAAGATCTGCACATGCGGGCCGAAATCCTGCTCCGCCCCGCGGATGATCGAGCCTTCCAGCGGACTGTCGGGATAGCCGGACGCAGCCAGCACCACGCAGATCACCGTATCCGGGCTGAAGGCCGGCATCGGCGCCCGGCTCAGGTCCCCGCGCGCGCAGGCCAGCAGCAGGGGCACGATGTCCCCGTCCAGCCGCATCATCAGCACCTGGCATTCCGGGTCGCCGAAGCGGGCGTTGAACTCGACCACCTTCGGCCCGTCATCCGTCGCCATCAGCCCGGCGTACAGGACGCCGCGATAGGGCATGCCCTCGGCCGCCATGGCCGCAACCACCGGCTGGACGACCAGACGGTCCGCCGCCTCGACCAGTTCCGGCGTGAACACCGGCGCCGGCGAATAGCTGCCCATGCCGCCCGTATTCGGCCCCAGGTCGCCGTCATAGGCCCGCTTGTGGTCCTGCGCCCCGCCCAGCAGCACGGCGCGCTGGCCGTCGCACACCGCGAACAGCGAGCCTTCCTCGCCGTCCATGAACTCCTCGATCACCACCCGCGCCCCGGCCGTGCCGAACCGGCCGCCGAGCATCCGCTCGATCTCGCCCTCGGCGTCGCGTTTGGTCGGGCTGATCGCCACGCCCTTGCCCGCCGCGAGGCCATCGGCCTTGATCACATAGGGCGGCTTGAACACCGTCAGCGCCTGCCGCGCCTCATGCAGCCGCTCATAGACGCCGAAACCCGCCGTCGGGATCTCATGCCGCTCCATGAACGCCTTGGAGAAGGCCTTGGACGTCTCCAGCTGCGCCGCCTTCGCCGTCGGTCCGAAACAGGGGATGCCCGCCGTCGCCAGCCGGTCGGCCAGCCCGGCCTCCAGCGCGGTCTCGGGCCCGACAACGACCAGATCAGCCTTGATCTCCCGCGCGAGGGCGCACAGGCCGTCGGCGTCGGTGACCTTCATCGGCCGCAGCTCGCCCAGCTTCTCCATGCCGGGATTGCCCGGCGCGATGACCAGCCGCCGCGTCAGCGGCGACTGGGCGATCTTCCACGCCAGGGCGTGCTCGCGCCCGCCTGATCCAACCAGCAGGATGTTCATGCGCGGGCAATGACCGGAGCGGCGAGGCCGGTCAAGTCGCGGATGCTCACCCTGCGACCAGGGCGGAAACGACGTAGACCGCGACGCCCAGCAACAGGATCGAGCCGATGAACAGCCAGGGGCTTACCGTCGGCCCCTCGCTGCGGCGTCCCAGCTCCCGTTCGCGCGGGTCCCGGTCATCGGGGTCGGTGTTGGGTGGGTCGGCCATGAAGGGACAATGACGGCCCCGCGCGGAGAGTTCCAGAGACTTCCGCGTTCCGCCGGTCGGGGCTTGACCGGGCGAGGCCTCATCCCTTGAGTGGGCGCAGGGGGGAGATTTTCCGATGTTGAAGTTGGCTGTACCCGGCGCGCTCTGCGCCGCCCTGTTCGCGGCGGGATGCACGCCGACCTATGTGGCGCCGCGCGAGGGACCGATGGCGCAGGTGTCCCTGGCCCGCGGCGCGCTGGAGGACAGCGAACACGCCAAGCTGATGGTCTCCGACGCCCAATGGTCCCGGCGGGCCGACATCACCGGCGGCCTGCTGTTCACCTATGACAAGCCGTCGACCATCCCGGCCGGCGCGCCGATCTATTTCGAGCTGCAGACGCTCCGCTACGCCGGCACGACCGAGCTCTACTGCGGCGCCCATTTCGCCTTCGTGCCGGAGACGGGCCACAGCTATGCGGTGGCCCCGGACACCCACGGCGGCCGGGCCTGCACGGCCACGGTGACGGATCAGGCGACCGGCCAGACCCCGGCGTCGTTCGTCGTTCTGCCGGTGGGGCCGGACTGGCGACCGGCGGACTGAGGGGCTTCCGCGCCTCGCCCTATTCCGTGACGCAGAGCGTGCCGTTGGTGTTGGTCAGGCCGGCCCCTTCAGGCATCCAGTTCAGCGCGGCGGTTTCCAGACGATCAAAACAGGCCTGCCCGGTGCGTCCGTTGAACCCCGTCATGGCGCGCACCAGCCTCTCCTGACCCGGGCGATCCTCGACGATCAGTGCGAGTGTGTAAGGCATGTTCCAGGGCGAACCCATCTCCACCCGGGCGCTGAACTCCGGATCGACGGCGGGGCCCGCCAGGGTGCGCGCGTCGCGATACTGGCCCAGGAACAGCGAGGTGCAGTTGGGCCGGTCGCAGAGCGGTTGCGGGTCCGTCTCCGAAACGGTGGTGGCCACCACCACACTCAGCCGTGTGGCATCCGCCGCGGGCGCCAGCGCGTTTGGCGGCGAATAGGCCGGCACATTCAGTACCGCCTGGGTGAGCAGCAGCGCCAACACCACATTCATGCCCGGACAGTCTCCAGCGACAGCAGGAGGACAAGGTGTCATGGGCGACCGGCCGATGGCAACCGGCGCGCGATGCCTTGATCGCCCCGGCTGTTTCGGGTCAGGTTCCCGGAGAACGGGAGCCGAAGCGATGCAACGACTGGCAAGGTGGCTGGCCATACTGGCCGTCTCGGCAGGCAGCCTCGCGCCTGCGCCCGTCGCCCTGGCGCAGGCGGACGACGACTGGGAGTTCGCCGAGGACGCCGCGCTGGAACTGACCGTCGCGGCAGCCCGCTACGACGCCGGCGTTTCGATCATTGCCCAGTGCAGCCGCAACAAGATGACCATCTCCCTCGTCGGACTGCCCGCGACGACCGCACCGTCGCGCCGGCTCGATGCAACCCGCTCCGACGGCGCCGTGGATGCCCAGACCTGGGAGGTTCGGGAGGGCGGCGCCCTCTCGAGCAGCCTCCCCGCCCGGGATGGACGGTTCCTGCGCGTCGGCGGCGAACTGCGGCTTCGCTCCGCCGCCGGGCAGACGCCGTCGATCGCCGCCTCGTTTGACCTTCCGACCCAGCACGCCAACCTCGACCGTGTGCTGACGGCCTGCGGCTACGCGCTCGAGGATGACCGCGACGCGCTGCCGAGAGCGGATCCTGACCTGCGGCTGGCGCGCCGACCGGCTCGTGGCTCGACCGGCGGTCGGCCGGGCATTTCCCACGAGATCAGCTGCATCGTCCGGGACGGCGCCTACCAGGCCTGCCGCACCGATCGCACGACATCGGGCCATAGCGCGGGAGACGCCCGCAGGGGGGCGAACGGCGAGAACGGCCGCCGCCTGCACCCCGACGACGCCGCCGCAAACGAAGGCCGGGTCGCCTACATCTTCGTCCCGTTGTTGCTGGTGGTGTATCGCTAGACCCCCTTGGGGCATTCAGCGGCCGAGATGCACGATCCTCATCCACCACCGACATCGCATCCACCATTCCCGCCGCCCCCCCGCACCGCTAGTCTCCCCCCATGAGCGACGACTCCTACGTCTTCGAGGGCCCGGCTGATGAACCGCCGCCGCCCGCGCGGGACAACAATCCGCCCCAGACAGTCTCGGAGCTGTCCTTCGCCCTCAAGCGCACGCTAGAGGACCGGTTCGGTCATGTCCGGCTGCGGGGCGAGATCTCCAAGGTCAATCACCACGCCTCGGGCCACGTCTATCTGACGCTGAAGGACGACAAGGCGGCGATCGACGGCGTGATCTGGAAGGGCTCGGTCCGCGGCCTCGGCGTCCGGCCCGAGTCCGGCCTTGAGGTCATCGTCACCGGCAAGATCACCTCCTATCCGGCGCGGTCCTCGTACCAGATCGTCATCGAGACCATGGAGGCCGCCGGCGCCGGGGCGCTTCTGGCCCAGCTGGAGCGGCTGAAGGCGAAACTGGCCGGCGAGGGCCTGTTCGAACCGGGCCGCAAGAAGCCCGTCCCGACCTTCCCCGCCGTGGTCGGCGTCATCACCAGCCCCACCGGGGCGGTGATCCGCGACATCCTGCACCGCATCGCCGAACGCTGGCCCTGCCGCGTCATCGTCTGGCCCTGCGTCGTCCAGGGCGACGCCGCCGCCGGTCAGGTCGCCGCCGCCATCCGCGGCTTCGACGCCATGACGCCCGGCGGCCCGATCCCGCGCCCCGACGTGGTCATCGTCGCCCGCGGCGGGGGCTCGGTCGAGGACCTCTGGGCCTTCAATGACGAGGCGCTGGCGCGCACGGTCGCCGCCGCCGCCATCCCGATCATCTCCGCCGTCGGGCACGAGACCGACACCACATTGATCGACTTCGTCGCCGACCGCCGCGCGCCGACACCGACCGGCGCGGCCGAGATCGCCACCCCGGTGCTGGCCGACCTCCAGTACGCCGTCGCCGACTTCGACCGCCGCCTCGCCCGCGCCGGCGGCCGCATCCTCGAGGACCGCCGCACCCGGCTGCGCGCCGCCGCCCGCGGCCTGCCCGCCCGGCCCGAGGACGTCCTCGCCCTGCCGCAACAGCGGCTCGACCACGCCGGCAGCCGCCTCGCCTCCGGCCTGACCCGGAACGTCGCCCTGCATGAGCGCGCCCTCGTCCGCGTGACCGGCCGCCTGTCCCGCGCGCTTCTGGACCGGGCCATGGAGCGCCGCCGGGACCGGCTGGAGTCCGTCTCGGCCCGCCTCGGCTCGGGTCTCGACGCCAATGTGAAGGCCCATGAGCACCGGCTGCTGCGGGTCCTCGCCCGCCTCTCGCCGGAGCCGCTGCATCGCCGCCTCGACCAGCGCGCGGCTCGGCTTCAGTCCGTCGCGACCCGGCTCGACGCCCTGCCCCGGCGGATCGAACGCGACGAGGCCCGCCTCGCCGCCCTGTCCCGTGCGCTGGCCGGCCTCAACCCGAAGACCCCCAAGCCCGGCTTCGCCCGCGTTGAAAGCGAGGACGGCGCCATGATCGCCGCCGCCGCCGCCCTGCAGGACGGCCAGGCCGTCCGGCTCGTCTTCGCTGACGGATCGCGCGGCGCGCGGATCGACGGCGGCGACGTCCCGCCGCCAACGCCCCGGCCGGTTGCCGCTCCGCCCCGCGCCAAGGCGACGCCGCCCGGACAGGGCGACCTGTTCTGAGCACGAAAGCCGTGGCCTTGCGCCCAAGGCCACGCTAGCCTGAGCCCATGTCCAAGACACAGACCGCCAAGGCGACCCTCCACTACGGCGACGGTGAGTTCGCCGTGCTCAAGCCCGGCCGCTTTGTGACCTGCGCCGTCAGCGGCAAGTCCATCCCGCTGGAGACCCTGCGCTACTGGTCCGTCAGTCTGCAGGAAGCCTACGCCGGCCCCGACGAGGCCTTCCAGCGGCTGGGCCAGGTCGCGTGATCCTGAACCGCCGGGGTGTGGTTCTCGGCGCCGGCGCCCTGCTCGCCGCCGGCTCCGCACAGGCCCGGAATGACGAGGACCTGACCCTGACCGGCCGCTTCGTCCAGGGCGGTCACGCCCTCGGCCGCACCTGGCCCCGCGCCCTGATTTTCGTCGACGGCGAGTCCCTGACCGCCGCCTCGGCCGACGGCGCCTTCATCGTCGGCTTCGACCGCGAGGCGGCCGGCAGCGTCCAGATCGAGGCCCGGCTCGGCGGCCGCTCCGCCCGCCGTACGCTCGACATCGCCCGCGGCCAGTTTCCCAGCACGAGCGTCAACGGCCTGCCGCCGTCGACTGTCGAGCCCTCGGACCCCGAACTGCTGGCCCGCATCCAGCGCGAGATCGTGATCAAGACCGAGGGGTTCGCCAGCCGCATCGACGCCGACCATTTCCGCGACGGCTTCGACTGGCCTCTGGAAGGCTTCCGCGTGACCAGCCGCTGGGGCAGCCAGCGCGTTCTCAACGGCACCCCCGCCCGGCCCCACTACGGCATCGATCTGGCGGCGCCCCAGGGGACGGCGATCCGCGCGCCCGCCGCCGGCCGGGTCACGCTTGCTGAGCCAGGGTTGCATTTCGAGGGCGGACTGGTCCTGATCGACCACGGCCAGGGGTTGATCACCGCCTACCTTCACCAGTCCCGCCTTGATGTCGCGGCGGGTCAGGACGTCAGGCGCGGAGAGCCTCTTGGCCGGGTCGGCATGACCGGCCGGGCCACCGGTCCGCACCTTTGCTGGCGCATGAAATGGCGGGATCGCAACCTCGATCCCTCGCTGCTCGTGAAAACCTGAGCGTGCGTAACCGGTTACCCTTCTGACTGAACGTTGATCGGTCATGGACGGGTAACGATTCGCCCCCTAAATTGCGCGACCTCCCGCCGATTTCCGGCACGGCGCGCTCTATGTCATCTCTTCAGGCACTCCAGGTTCTGCTGGTCGACGACAACCAGCACATGCGGGCGATCACGTCCGCGGTGCTGCAGTCGGCCGGCGTGCGCAAGGTGCGGGAAGCCGCCGACGGCGCCGCCGCGCTCGAAATCCTGCGCGAGCACGCGATCGACCTGGCGATTGTCGACTTCAACATGTTCCCGCTGGACGGGGTCGAGTTCACCCGTCTGGTCCGCAACAGTCCGGACACCGCCAATCCCTATCTGCCGATCATCATGATGACCGGCCATTCGGAAAAGAGCCGCGTCTATGAGGCGCGCGACGCCGGGGTGACGGAGTTCGTCGTCAAGCCGATCACCGCCAAGGCCATCCTCGACCGCATCCAGGCCGTGATCTTCCGTCCCCGTCCCTTCGTGAAGACCGACGGCTATTTCGGCCCCGACCGCCGACGCTCCAACACCTCGAACTACAAGGGGCCGATGCGCCGCGCCGCGGATCAGGACAAGGATTCCAGCGCGGCATAGACCCGGTCCGGCCACCGTTTGTGGACCCAGAACCAGTCCACCGGGCTCTCGCGCACCCGATCCTCGATGAAGCTTGTGATCGCCTGTACGCCGTGCGCGATGTCCGCCTGCCGGTCGCCGGTGGGGGTCAGTTCGATCGGCTCATAGACGGTCAGCCGGAACCGCACGCCGGGCAGCCGCACCACCGACATCGGCTGCAGCACCGTCCCGAACCGCAGCGCCAGCCGGCTGGGTCCCGGCGCCGCGTTCACCGGCTGGCCGAAGAAGGCGACCTCGGGCCCTTCCGAGAATTTCTGGTCGTTCATCAGGGCCACGGACTCGCCGCGCGCCATCCCCGCCAGCAACTCCCGCGCCCCGTCCCCGCCCTTGGGCGCGAACAGTTTGACGCCATACCGCGCGCGCGCCGCGATGATCTGGGCGTCGACATAGGGGTTGTTGGCCGCGCGATAGGTGATCTGGCACGGCACGCCCGAGCCCGTGATCGTCGCCGCCAGGGTCTCGATGTTGGCGAAATGCCCGCCCACGAACACCACCGGCTTTCCGCTGTCCCGGATGGCGTGCAGCCGCTCCAGCCCGACCACCTCGATCCGCCCCTGTTTGACCAGGATGTCCATCACCGCCGTCTCGGCGAAGGCCCGGCCGGTCTGTTCCCACTGCGCCAGCGCCAGCGCCTCGCGCCCGGCCTGCGGCATGTCGGGGAAGGCGATGCGCAGGTTGCGCATCACCGTGCGCTGCGTCCCCGTCTTCGGCCCCAGCGTCCGCAGCAGCCAGCCGCCCAGCGCCGAGGCCCGTTCGACGCCGAGCAGTCGCATGAAGCCGATGAAGCCCGCAAAGGCGGCCGACTCCAGCCGCCACTGCAGGTCCTGGCCGACGCTCACGCGCTTCTGGTCGTCACCAGGCAATGGTGATCCCGCCATCCACCACCAGCGTCTGGCCGGTCATATAGGCCGAGGCCGGCGCGGCCAGATACACGGCGGCCCCCGCGATCTCGTCCGGCTGGCCGATCCGCTTCAACGGCGCGGGGTCGGTGACCTGCTTCAGCAGCTCGGGGTTCTCCCAAAGGTATTTGGCGAAGTCGGTCTGGACCAGACCCGGCGCGATCGTGTTGACCCGCACGTTCGACGGCCCCCACTCGACCGCCAGATTGCGCGCCAGCTGCATGTCCGCCGCCTTGGAGATGTTGTAGGCGCCGATCAGGGCGTTGCCGCGCAGGCCGCCGATCGACGAGACGATGATCACCGATCCGTCCTTCCGCTCCAGCATCTGCGGCGCGACCATCTGGATCAGCCAGTGGTTGGACACGACGTTGTTCTGCAGGATCTTGCCGAACTGCTCGTCATTGATCCCCGCCATCGGCCCCGCATAGGGGTTGGTCGCGGCGTTGCAGACCAGGATGTCGATCTGGCCGAAGGCGGCGTTGGTCTCGTCCACCAGCCGCTGCAGCTCTTCCTTGGAGGCGATATTGGCGGGAATGGCGATGGCCCGGCCCTCGCCGTGTTTCGCATTGATCGCCGAAGCCACTTCATCACAAGGCCCCGCCTTGCGCGAGCTGATCACCACCCGGGCGCCGTGCTCGGCCATCCGTTCGGCGATGGCCTTGCCGATCCCCTTGGAGGAGCCGGTGATGACCGCGACCTTGCCGCTCAGATCGAACAATTCCATCGTTAACCTCGAAGAAGTGGGGAGAATCCGTGCACGAACGCCCCGTGCATGGATCCCTGCGCAGTATTTGAGCTTCCGCGTAAGGATCAATGCACAGGATATATCGTCTGGGCCGATTTTTGGGCTCGCGCCCAGCGGACGCGACCCAAAATCGGCCTAGGCGTTTAGCTCTGATACCCCGATACTCGGGCGATTCCATCCGGGAAGACGGACCATCCGTTTCCAATGCGCGCACTCACCCAGGGCTTCCTGTTCTTCGGCTACCTCTTCCTGGCCCTGACGGTCGGCGCCTTCGTGTGGCGCGTGGGCCTCGGCGCCGGTGCGGGCGCGGCGGGAGCCATCGCCACCATGGGGCTGATGATCGCCGTCCACGTCGGCATTGCGGGCCGCGCCGACAAGGCCGCCCTGCGCAATGAGATCGAACAGGTCCGCGAGGCCCACCGCCTGCTCGCCGACGCCATGGAATCGACCCAGGGCGCCCTGACCGAACTGGCCCAGGCCATCGAGTCCGGCGCCGTAACCTCCACCGAGGCCCTCTCGGGCGAGGTCCGCATGCTGGAGAGCCTGATCCAGCAGATGAGCGAGACCCTCGAACAGCGCGCGGCCCAGCCGGCGCCGACCAATCCCTACGAGGCCCGCCACCGCGAACAGTCCAACGTCCTGCTGGCCAATATCCATGAGGCCCTGGCCGAGAACCGGGTCGACCTCTACCTCCAGCCGGTCGTCTCCCTGCCCCAGCGCCGGACCATCTTCTACGAAAGCTTCACCCGCCTGCGCGCCGCCGACGACCGGGTGATGATGCCGGCGGAATACCTCTCCGTCGCCGAGGGCGAGGGCCTGGTCCCGGCCATCGACAACCTGCTGCTGTTCCGCTGCGCCCAGATCGTCCGCCGCCTGGCCCGTCAGGACCGCAAGGTCGGCGTTTTCTGCAACGTCGCCCTGTCCTCGCTCGGCGACGAGACCTTCTTCCCCCAGTTCCTCGAATTCCTGAGCGAGAACCGCGACCTCAACCAGGCCCTGATCTTCGAGCTCGGCCAGGCCACCTTCGACGCCCGCGGCGCGGTCGAGGCCCGCAACATGGCCAAGCTGGCCGACCTCGGCTTCCGCTTCTCGATCGACAAGGTCCAGACCCTCGACCTCGACTTCGCCGACCTGCAGCGGTCCGACGTCAAATTCATGAAGGTGGCGGCCGACCTGCTGATCGAACAGCTGCTCGACCTCGACGGCGCCTCGGCCCTGCCCAGCCTGCGCGACATCTCCGCCGCCGACTTCGCCGGCCTGACCCGCCGCTACGGCATCGAGCTGATCGCCGAGAAATGCGAGAGCGAGCGCCAGATCGTCGACATCCTCGAGCTCGACGTCTCCATGGGCCAGGGCCACCTCTTCGGCGAGCCCCGCGCCATCAAGGAAGCCGTGCTGGCCGAGACCGACCCCCCGGCGGACTTCATCCGTTCGACCCTGCGCAGCGCGGACCACCGGCGGCGGATGGGTTAGGGGCTGATCGGGGCGATTCGTTTTTCGGGCGGCGAGCCGGACTATGACGTTGATCGCAGTGATCGCAGCCGGCCTGGCTCTGGTTCTACAGGACGGCATTCGGCCCGAGGTGGCCGGCGTCCGGCGCTGGGCCATCGCACACGAACAGCAGAACGCACTTGTCGCCTTCACCGAAACGCGGCGGGACGGCGACAGTCGTGAGGTCTGGCTGATCACCACCGCGGGTGTGGCTGATGCAGGCGCCGATCCCACGATTCTGCAGCGCTACTTCATCCACACGATCGATTGCACGGAGTGGACGCAGACCCGGGCGGGGTTCGGCCTGACCGATCCACCCCCACAGGCGTGGACACCCATGGACGGCCCGCCGCCGCCGACGCCCATTCATCCGGCCGAACCCATCGTCGCGGGATCGCCCATAGAGCTGATTGCCCGGATTTCATGTCACGACGAGGCAGCACCCCTGCCCGAACTGCGCGGGCACTGGACTGAAGTCGCCGCCGGCCTTCGGAGCCGGATGAAGCCGACCGGTTAGGCCGCCGCGAACCTACCAGCGCCGCCCGTCGTCCCGCCAATAGACCCGCTCGCGCCCGTACCGGCCGTCGCGATTATACCCGCCGAAGCCGTAGCCGCAGGGATCCTCTTCCGCGGACAGCTCCCGTCCGATCAACGCCCCCGCCAGGGCCCCGATGGCCGCCCCTTCCTCGCGATTGTCGCGCCCGGCCACCGCCGCCCCGACCGCCGCGCCCAGGGCCGCGCCCGCGCCCGTCGCATACTGCCGGTTCCGCTCATAGTCGCGCTCGCAGGCCGAGGCGTAGCCGTCGCCCATGGTCGCACACCCCGTCAGAACCAGCGCGCAGGCCGCGACCGCCGTCATTGTCAGAATGGACCGCATCCCGTGTCTCCCTTGGAATCCCTGAGGTCGAACGCCGGGCGGGAGGGGGCGTTCCGGCGACGCGTTCTCCCTCCCCTTCATGGGGAGGGACGGCGAACCCTTGGCGAGCCCGGGTAGGGAACGCCAGTCCCGCACCGGCGGCGCCCGGCTTCACACCTCCCCACCCGGTCGCTACGCGACCACCCTCCCCACTTCGGGGGAGGGAGACGCTTCTCCGGCCGCCTCCGAAAGGCTATCAGCCCTGAATGACCCTGCCCCACGCCCTCTCCGGCCTGTCCGACATCGCCGCCGACTACGACCTGCTGCTCTGCGACGTCTGGGGCGTGATCCACAATGGCCGCGAAAGCTGGCCCGAAGCCTGCGAGGCCCTGGCGCGGTTCAACCGCGACCACGGCCATGTCGTGCTGATCTCCAACTCGCCGCGGCCGGCGCCGGGCGTGGTCGTCCAGCTCGACGCGCTGGATGTGCCCCGCGACAGCTGGCGCGCCGTCGTCACCTCGGGCGACGCCACCCGTCACGAGCTGGCGAAGCGCGCGCCCGGTCCGGCCTGGATCATCGGCCCCGACCGCGACTGGCCCCTCTATGACGGTCTGGGCCTGCAGATCGCGGACGGCGCCGCCGACGCGGCCTTCATCTCCGTCACCGGCCCGGTCGATGACGAGACCGAGACGCCTGAGGATTATCGCGAACGCCTGTCGGCCGGCGCCGCGCGCGGCCTCGAGCTGATCTGCGCCAACCCCGACCGCGTGGTCCAGCGCGGCGACCGGCTGATCTATTGCGGCGGCTCCCTCGCCGATCTCTACGAAAGCCTCGGCGGACGCGTGACCATGGCCGGCAAGCCCTTCGACCCGATCTACGGCCTGGCCCTGGCGGAGGGCGAGCGGCTGCTCGGCCGCCCGGTGGATCGCTCCCGCGTGCTCTGCATCGGCGACGGCGTCATCACCGATGTGCTCGGCGCCAACAAGCAGGCGCTCGACTGCCTGTTCATCGCCCAGGGCATCCATGGCGACGCCGCGCGCGGTCCCGACGGCCGCCTCGATCCGGCTCGCGCCGCCGACCTGCTGAGGGCCGAGACGACATACGCCCGCTATGCCGCGCTCGATCTGACGTGGTGATGCGCCCCAAATCGCGCTAAGGCCGGGCCATGACCGAACTCGTCACCCAACATCCGTCCGGCGGCTACATCCTCGAGGAGCTGCACGTCGGCATGACGGCCGAGAAGGTGATCCCGGTCACCGAACAGCGCATCCAGCAGTTCGCCGAGGCCTCCGACGACTTCAACCCCGTCCATATGGACGAGGCCTTCGCCTCGAAGACCGCCTATCGCGGCCGCATCGCCCACGGTCTGTTGTCGGCCTCGTTCGGCTCGGCCGTGGTCGGGACCATCCTGCCCGGCGCCGGCGCCATCTATCTGTCCCAGACCCTCGGCTTCCATCTGCCGGTGCGGATCGGCGACGAGGTGCTGGTTCGCGTCAGCGTGAGGTCCGTCGATCCGGAAAGCGCCCGCGTCGAGCTGGACTGCGAGGGATTCGTCGACGGCAAGCGGATCATGGACGGCGTGGCCCTGGTTCGCGTTCCCCGCCGCCGGCGTCCCGCGAAGGACTGACTTGGTCCAGATCGTCACCGACTGGCGCGACCTGCCCGACCGGCTGCGCGGCGCGGCCGTCGCCATCGGCGCCTTCGACGGCGTCCATCGCGGCCATCAGGCGGTCATCGCCCAGGCCCGCGCCGCCGCCGACCGCCTCGGCGTTCCGCTGGCCGTGGTCAGTTTCGACCCCCATCCCCGCCGCTGGTTCCAGCCCGACGCCGCGCCCTTCCGCCTGATGACCGCCGGCCAGATGGCCCGCGCCATGGCCCCGCTCGGTGTCGACCGCCTGCATCTCCTGCCCTTCGACGCCGCCATGGCGGCCATGAGCGACGCGGCCTTCGTCGGGCAGGTTCTGTGCGGGCCTCAAGGAGCGCGAAGCGCGGTAGGCCAACATGACGGCCTCGGCATCCGCCACGCCGCCGTCGGCTTCGACTTCACCTACGGCAAGGGCCGCACCGGCTCGGCCGAGGGGCTGCGCCGCCAGGGCGAGGCGCTGGGCTTCGGCGTCACCGTCGTCGACCGCATCGACGACGGCGACGGGCTGAAACTGTCCTCATCCGGCGTCCGCGAGGCGCTCAAGGCCGGCGACATGCCCCGGGCCACGGCCATCCTCGGCCGCCCCTTCGCCATCGAGGGCGAGGTCATCCACGGCGACAAGCGCGGCCGCACCATCGGCGTCCCCACCGCCAATGTCGCGATGGCCGACTACATGCGACCCGCCTATGGCGTCTACGCCACCCGGACCCGCCTGCCGGACGGCCGGGTGATCGACGGCGTCGCCAACCTCGGCGTCCGGCCCATGTTCGAGATCGACCAGCCCCTGCTGGAAGTCTGGCTGTTCGACTTCGACGGCGACCTCTACGGCCAGACGGTCGAGACCGAACTGGTCGCCTTCCTGCGTGGCGAGATGGCCTTCGACGGCCTCGACGCCCTGAAGGTCCAGATCAACGCCGACGCGGCGGCGGCCCGGGCCCTGCTGGCTAGCTGATCGCCGCCATCAGCTGTTCGGTCAGCGCCGGCCGACCCGGAACCAGCACGTCGGAGACCTTCCACATCGGCCCCTCCTTCACCAGTTTCAGCGTCTGCCGCTTCGTCTCGCCCGCATTGGTGAACACCACCGCCGCCTCGGCCGCCTGCGGTCCGGACGGGGTCACCGTCACGGACTCAAGCGTGAAGCCGTCGCTGTCCTGACAGTCGCAGATCGGATCGTAATCCAGCGTCGGAACCTCCCCCGCCGCCTTGGTGAAATCCGCGCCGATCATGGCGTTCAGCATCCGGTCGTAGATCGGATCCTGACCGGGTTGCAGCGGCTCTCCCATACTGGCCCCCGGCGTGGCGTGGACGGCGTAGAGGGCTCGCACGAATTCCTCAGGCCCGACACGCGCGGCCTCATAGATGGCCGGACGCCCCGGCGGCAGGGCTGCGGGCGCATCGGCCGGCTCGACGGCTTCATCGCCCGACGGCGAACAGGCGGCCAGCGCGGCGAAGGCGGCGACGGCGATCAGGGACGGGCGCATGGGAACCTCCGGTCTGGCCCCGACTATCCCGACCCGTCCCTCCGCTGGCAAGCCTCCGTCGCGGCCTGCGCCACCACACCGATCCTGACCACGCGGGGTGGCGCCCTGCCCTCCCCGTCTGCTAGACCGTGCGCACCATGACCGTCCGCGTGTTTCGCCCGATTTCGATTAGCCGCCCGGCGTAGCGCCGCAGGGCTCTGGCCCCGTGCACGCCGGGATCGATAACGACGCGAACGATCACACATCGACGACGAAACGAGACCTCATGGCTGACGCCAGCGACACGCCTTCCACCGGACGCGACTATCGCGAAACCGTCTTCCTGCCCGAGACGCCCTTCCCCATGCGCGGCGGCCTGCCGCAAAAGGAACCGGCGATCATCGAGCAGTGGGGCGACCTCTATGCCGCCCTGCGCAAGCAGCGCCAGGCCGAGGGCGCGCCCCTCTATGTCCTGCACGACGGCCCGCCCTACGCCAATGGCGACATCCACATCGGTCACGCCCTCAACAAGACGCTGAAGGACTTCGTGGTCCGCAGCCGCTTCCTGCTCGGCCATGACGTCGACTACGTCCCCGGCTGGGACTGCCACGGCCTGCCGATCGAGTGGAAGATCGAGGAGCGCTACCGCAGCCAGGGCAAGCGCAAGGACGAGGTCTCCAAGGCCGAGTTCCGCCAGGCCTGCCGCGAATACGCCACCGGCTGGATCGACGTGCAGCGTGAGCAGTTCAAGCGCCTCGGCGTCCTCGGCGACTGGGACCATCGCTACGCCACCATGGACTTCTCGACCGAAGCGGCGATCGTCGGCGAGTTCCACAAATTCAAGAACTCGGGCCAGCTCTACCGCGGCTCCAAGCCGGTCATGTGGTCGCCGGTCGAGCGCACCGCCCTGGCGGACGCCGAGATCGAATACCACGACCACGTCAGCCCGACGGTCTGGGTCAAATTCCCGGTCACCGGCGCGACCGACAGCCATCCCGACGACCTGCTGGCCTTCCGGCACGCCAATCCCTCGATCGTCATCTGGACCACCACGCCCTGGACCATCCCGGCCAACCGCGCCATCAGCTACGGCCCCGAGATCGCCTATGG
The DNA here is from genome assembly GCA_964398675.1 of uncultured Brevundimonas sp. GTDB lineage: Bacteria > Pseudomonadota > Alphaproteobacteria > Caulobacterales > Caulobacteraceae > Brevundimonas. The sequence continues at coordinate 1,082 of CAYNNT010000060.1, read as the reverse complement.
CCTCTACGAGGTCACGGCCATGGAGACCGGGCTCGAGTTCGAGCCCTGGGCCAAGCCCGGCGACCGGCTGATCGTCGCCGACAAACTGGCCGAGGACGTTTTCAAGGCGGCGAAGATCGCCTCCTGGACCCGCCTCGACGACCTGAACCCCTCCGGCCTCGAATGCGCCCATCCGCTGGCGGCCCTGGCCCCCGGCTACGGCTTCTCCGTGCCCCTGCTGGCCGGCGATCACGTCACCGACGACGCGGGCACCGGCTTTGTCCACACGGCGCCGGGCCACGGCGCCGACGACTTCGAGGTCTGGAAGGCCCACGGCCATCACGAGGTCCCGGACACCGTCGATCCCGACGGCGCCTACTATGACCACGTCCCCCTGTTCGCCGGCCTCAAGGTGCTGGAGACCGAGGGCAAGAAGACCGGCAAATTCGGTCCCGCCAACGGCGCGGTGATGGACAGGCTGATCGAGGCCGGAAACCTGCTGGCGCGCGGCCGGATGGAGCATTCCTATCCGCACAGCTGGCGCTCCAAGGCGCCGATCATCTTCCGCAACACGCCGCAGTGGTTCATCCGCATGGATACGCCGCTGGCCGACGACGGCACCCTGCGCGAGCGGGCGCTGGACGCCATCGACAAGACCGACTTCCACCCCGAGGCCGGCCGCAACCGCATCCGCTCGATGGTCGAGGGCCGCCCTGACTGGCTGATCAGCCGCCAGCGCGCCTGGGGCACGCCGCTCGCCATGTTCGTCGACAAACAGACCGGCCAGCCGCTGGTCGACGCCGAGGTCGACGCCCGCATCACCGCCGCCGTGGCCGAGGGCGGCGCCGACGCCTGGTTCACCCGTCCCGACGCCGACTTCCTCGGCGCCCACGACCCGACCCGCTACGAGAAGATCGAGGACATCCTCGACGTCTGGTTCGACTCCGGCTGCACCCACGCCTTCACGCTCGAAACGCGCGATCCGGCCCACGGCTATACCGGCGACCGCCCCTCGCACTGGCCGGCGGATCTCTACCTCGAGGGCTCGGACCAGCACCGCGGCTGGTTCCAGTCCAACCTGCTCGAAGGCTGCGGCACCCGCG
>CAYNNT010000059.1:0-18681 GCA_964398675.1 uncultured Brevundimonas sp. | reverse complement strand
GCTGGCGGATGGCCCGCCGCTGGAATTGCCGCCGGCCCTGCCGGACGAGGCGGCGGTGCTCCTGCGCGAGGACTCCTACTATCGCGACGCGGCGAGCCTGCCCGACTTCGATCCCGCCACCTTCGATTTCGACGATGTGGCGGCGCGGGATCACGACCTGATGAGCCGCGATCTCGCCGAACTGAAAGCCGGCAGGGACATCGAGGCCCCGCTGTATTCCTTCATCCATCACGGACGGGAGCCGGGCGGCGAACCGGTGCGGGCCGCGAAGGTCGTCATCGTCGAGGGCACCCACGTGCTTTGCACACCCGGCCTGACCGCCCTGTTCGACATCCGGGTGTTCGTCGACACCCCCGCCGACATCCGCTTCATCCGCCGCCTGCTGCGTGACCAGACCGAGCGCGGGCGGACGGCCGACTCCGTGATCGCCCAGTATCTGGCGACCGTGCGTCCGGGCCATGAGCGGCTGACCGAACCGTCGCGCCTGAACGCGGACTTCATCGTGGCGGACGCCACCGCCGCCGTGCGCCTCGAGGATCCCCAGGCCGTGATCCGGCTGGCGGCGCCGGTGCTCGCGCATCCGCTTCTGGTACCCATAATGGGGGAATAAGCGAGAACGTTGTTATTCTGGACTTGACCGCCTGCGGACTCGCGCGCCACGCTGTCGTATTCAGCGAGTGACGAATTTCATGCACGGCCCCGGCGTCAGCTCTTACGCCCTCCTCGATCCCAAACGTCAGGCGATCCTCCGCTACGCTCGCAAGGCCTTTGTCAGCGACGGCTATGCGGCGACCAAGATCGAGCCGATCGCCCGGGAAGCGGGTGTTTCAACGGCGACCCTCTATGCGCTGTTTGACGGCAAGGCCCAGCTCTTCTCCGCGGTTATCGAGGACGCCGCCCAGGAGTTCGCCCGGCAGATGGCCGGCGTCGGCGCCACCGAAGGCGACGCCCGGCAGCAGTTGATCAGCTTTGCGGAAGCCTATGCCGATTTCATGAGCGACCCTTTCGTCCGGGCCGTCTTCCGGCTGGTGATGGCGGAAAGACCGCGCTTCCAGTCGGTGGCGCGGCGGTTCTTCGACCAGGGCCAGGCGGCGTTCGGCGCGACCCTGATCGCGATCCTGAACGCCCAGTCCGCGGCCGGCGCCCTGCGGCCCATCGACCGGCCGTCGTGGGCGGCCGGACATCTGATGGGCATGATCGAGCACCCGGTCTTCTTCGTACCGCTGGTCACCGGCGACGAAATCACGGTCCGGCGCACGAACGCCGAGATCGTCGCGGACGCCGTCGATACCTTCCTGGCCCGCTACGGGGCCTGAAGGCCAAAGGGTTCAGGACTCAGGGCCAGAGGCGGGTTCTGGTCCAGTCCGCGGCCGAGCGATCAAACCTCAGCCGGTCATGCAGGCGGAACGGCCGGTCGCGCCAGAACTCCACGCTGTCCGGAACCACCCGCCAGCCCGTCCAGCGCTCGGGCCGTGGCACGTCCTCGCCCTCGAAGCGGGCGGTCTCGCGCGCAACAGCGGCTTCCAGCGCGGCGCGGCTTTCCAGCGGCCGGGACTGGTCCGACGCCCAGGCCCCGATGCGGCTCTCGCGGGCGCGGCTGGCGAAATAGGCGTCGGCTTCCGCCGCCGTGACCGGTTCGACGGCCCCGCGCACCCGGACCTGCCGCCGCAGCGACTTCCAGTGGAACAGCAGGGCCGCGCGGGGATGGGCGGCCAGGTTCAGCCCCTTGGCGCTCTCGCGGTTGGAATAGAAGGTGAAGCCGTACGCATCGACGTCCTTGAGCAGAACCATCCGGCTGTCCGGAGCGCCGGCGGCGTCCACGGTCGACAGGGCCATGGCGTTGGCGTCGTTCGGCTCCGTCCGCGTCGCATCGCCCAGCCAGTCGACGAACAGGCCGATCGGCTCCGCGCGATCGAAGATGGTCTCGTCGCCATTGGCGGCCAGGGCGGCGGCATAGTCCGCCGCATATTCCTCGCGGGTCGGGCTGGGCGGGATCACGGGTGCGGTCATGGAGGGGAGATAGACCTTCATGGCTCCGCTGGGGAGAGGCTTCACGGTTAACCGGGCCTTGACCATGTGCAGGGCCTTAGTGCGCCGATGCGCGCCCGATCGCTTCCTGAAGTCGCCTCGACCCGTGAGGCCTATGCCCTGCTCGGCCTGACCGGCCCGGTGGACGGCGCGGCGCTGACCGCCGCCTTCCGCATCGCCATCAAGGCGGCGCGGCCAGAAGCCGCAGGCGGCAGCGACGCAAGGTTCCGCAAGACGATCGCCGCCTGGCGTCTGATCCAGCAGCAGACCGCACCCCTCGCGCTGGAGGCCCCGGCCCGGCGGCCGGCCAGCCTGCCGGTGGTGGCGATCGGACCGCTCGAGGCCTTGAACGGTGGTCTGGCCGAGGTCCGGATCGGGGCGCGATTGCTGCGCGTCCGGGTTCCGGCGGGCCTGAGGACCGGCGAACACCTGCGGCTCAGGGCGGCCGGCGAGGACGGCAGCGACCTGTATCTGCCGGTTCTGGTGCGCGGCGCCGAGGGCCTGAGCGCGGTCGGCGACGACCTCTATATGACCTGTCCGGTGTCCCATCGCGTGCTGGCGGACGGCGGGCGGCTCGAGATCGGGACCCATGCCGGACCGCGCTCGGCCTGGCTGGTCGCGGGGCATCAGCCGCTGCGGCTCCGGCTCAAGGGCCTGGGGCTGCCGGCGCGGGGGGCGCGGCCGCAGGGACATCTCTTCGTGACGCTGGAGCCGTCCGAGGACGCCCCCTCGGCGGCGGAAGACCTGCTGATCCGCTTCACACGCGTCTGGACGCCGGACCGGCTGGCGGCTTAGGTCGTCCGATGTCCCACAACAGCTTCGGCCATCTGTTTCGCGTGACGACCTGGGGCGAGAGCCACGGGCCGGCGATCGGCTGTGTCGTCGACGGCTGCCCGCCCCTGATCCCCCTGACCGAGGCGGACCTTCAGCCCTGGCTGGACCGGCGCAAGCCGGGCGGCAGCCGCTTCGTCACCCAGCGGCAGGAGAGCGACACGGCGCGCATCCTGTCGGGCGTGTTCGACGACGGAAACGGCCTGGTGACCACCGGCGCGCCCATCGCCATCCAGATCGAGAACGAGGACGCCCGCTCGAAGGACTATGGCGAGATCGCCCGCGCCTTCCGGCCGGGCCATGCGGACTACACCTACCAAGCCAAATACGGCGTCCGCGACCCCCGCGGCGGCGGCCGCTCCTCGGCCCGCGAGACGGCGATGCGGGTGGCGGCGGGCGCGGTGGCGCGCAAGGTGTTGGGCGAAGGCGTGCGCATCCGCGCCGGCGTGGTCCAGCTGGGCCCGCACCGGATCGCGCCCGAAGCGGTGGATTTCGACGCCGTCTACGACAACGCCCTGTTCGCGGCCTCGGCGGCGGTCGTGCCGGCTTGGGAGGACTATCTGGACGGCGTGCGCAAGGCGGGGTCGTCGATCGGCGCCGTGGTGGCGCTGGAGGTCACGGGCCTGCCCGCCGGCTGGGGCTCACCGCTCTACGGCAAGCTGGACGCCGAACTGGCGGCGGCGATGATGTCGATCAATGCGGTCAAGGGCGTGGAGATCGGCGCCGGCTTCGGGGCGGCCGAACTGACCGGCGAGGAGAATGCCGACGCCATGCGGCTGGGCGAGGACGAGCGGCCGGTCTTCCTGTCCAACCATGCGGGCGGGGTTCTGGGCGGGATTTCGACCGGCCAGCCGCTGACGGCGCGGGTCGCCTTCAAGCCCACCTCCTCCATCCTGACGCCCGGCCAGACCATCACCCGCGACGGGACCGAGACCGAGGTGAGGACCAAGGGTCGCCACGACCCCTGCGTGGCCCTGCGCGGCGTGCCGGTGGTCGAGGCCATGGCGGCCTGTGTGCTGGCGGATGCGATGCTGAGGCACCGGGCGCAGGTGGGGTGAGCAAAGGCATTACCGTCCGCACCTGGCTAACCTATCATCGGGATACCGTGGTCGGCCTCAGCATCATGATCGCAATCGCCGTTCTGGGGGCGGTGGTCATCGCAGCTCTGGTGGTTCCAAACGGCCCGACAACTCGCGAAAGCGGAACCGTTACCGGCTTCGGAATGAGGGAGAGTGACAGGGGGTCCTATCGCGTCATTAGGGTCCTTGTCGGGGCGGCCGAGACGACCGTTCGGGCCCCGTCTCATATCGACTGCCACATCGGCGACCGTGTGGCGCTTGGGCGAGCTCCTCACTGGTGGGGGCCAAGCCACAGAATCTCCCTCCACGATTCGAGACCATGTACCCGCCCCCTCTCGATCGAAAACGAGCAGTGACCCCTTTCCGCCACCGACACTGTTACCTATATAGGCGCCAGCGAGGTTCATAACCCTCGGAGTCCCGGGAGCATCCCCATGATCGACGTTCGACCCTTCAACACCCTTGGCGGCGCCAACCACGGCTGGCTGAACGCAAGGCACCATTTCTCCTTCGCCAACTATTACGACCCCGCCCGCATGAGCTGGGGCCGGCTGCGCGTCTGGAATGACGATGAGATCGCGGCGAAGTCGGGCTTTCCGCCCCACCCGCACCGCGACATGGAGATCATCACCTATGTCCGCACCGGGGCCATCACCCATGAGGATTCCATGGGCAACAAGGGCCGCACCGGCGCGGGCGACGTGCAGGTGATGAGCGCGGGCACGGGCGTGCGGCACTCGGAGTTCAATCTCGAGGACGAGATGACCACCCTGTTCCAGATCTGGATCGAGGCCGACAAGCGCGGCGCGACGCCCAGCTGGGGCGCGAAGGAATTTCCGAAGAGCGACCGGACCGGCAAATTCTCGGTTCTGGCGTCGGGCGATCCGACCGACGAAGCCCTGACCATCAACGCCGACGCCCGGGTTCTGGGCGCGACCCTGAAGGCGGGGGAAAGCCTGACCTACAGCCTGGCCGAAGGCCGCCGCGCCTATCTGGTGCCGGCCGTCGGCGCGGTGGCGGTCAACGGCGTCCCGCTGAACGCCCGCGACGGCGCGGCCATCAGGGACGAAGCCGAGATCACGATCACCGCGAAAGACGACGCCGAACTGGTGATGGTCGACAGCCTCTGACCCGCGTCAGGGCATACTGAACAGGACCTGGACCCAGCCGACGGCCTGGGCCTGCTCCAGCGCCTCGAAGATCGGGATGGCCAGGAAGAAGGCCAGGCCATCCCGCAGCGTCGTCAGGAAGAACACCGGCCGGACCTCGATGGTGTCGGTGTCCCGCCATTTCGAGAACCGGGGCCAGAACCGGGGAGTGCGCGCGCAATAGGCCCGGTATTCATCGCCGAAGGTAGCCGTCAGCCAGACTTCCTCCTGCCGGACGGTGACGTAGAAGACCGCAAAGGCGATGACGACGAACAGCAGCGCGATGACGATGCTGCCGGTCTGGGCGCCCATGCCGAAGGCGCCGATGAAGCTGAACAGATAGAGGGGATTGCGGCACAGCGAGTACGGGCCGCCGGTCACGATCTCGGCCTTCTTGCGGCCGCCGATGTACAGCGAGCACCAGGCGCGTCCGACCACGCAGATGACAATCATGGCCCTTCCCAGGACCTCGACGCCGTCATGCAGCCAGGGAACGGATGCGAATGTGTTGGTGATCGCGGCAAGCGCGCAGGCCGCCAGCAGTGCGAAGAGCAGCGCCCCCTTCCGGATCACCTGCACGCGGCGAAGATGGTGTGGATCGGCCAATCGTTGTCCTCAGGTCGAAACGGGGTGGGCGCCGGGGCGCTGCGGAAACCACCAAAGCATCAGCAGAATCGCGCCAGCGAGAAGCAATGACGCGAGGGGACGGCTCAGGGCAAGGCCGCCGTGGTCGACGGGCTTGTCGAGGAAGTCGCCCACTGCCGCTCCCAACGGGCGGGTCAGGATGAATGCCGACCAGAACAGCACCACCCGGCTGATCCGCGTGCCGAAATGGAGCGCCGCCAGGACGGCCAGAAGGCCCGCGAAAATCGTGGCCGCGCCCAGATAACCCAGACCCCCTGTATCCGCCGTCCAGTCTCCGAGGGCGGTCCCAAGGGTCTGCGAGGCCGTGATCGTCGCCCAGTAGAACAATTCTTCCCGGGGCTTTGACACCGTGTCCACTGACAGGGCGCCCAGCGTCACCCTCCAGGCGACCAGACAGGCCCCGACCAGGGCGAAAAGCAGCAGTGACCCGCCCGCGTAGCCGATGCCGAGCGACCGCGTGGCGAAATCAGCCAGCGTCGTGCCGGCCGTGGTCGAGGCGATGATCGTGCCCCAGTAGAGCCAGGCGTTGAACCTGCGGACCCTGATCTGCCACGCGATCAGCAGGACGAGCAGGGGCAGAAAGATCGCCGTGCCCAGAAGATAGCCTGCGTGGAACGTCATGCTGACGGTGTCGCCGGCGGTCTCACCCAATGTGGTTGCGAAGATCTTCACGACCCAGAAGATCAGCGTGACGGCCGGGACCTTGCTGAAGGCGGCGCGGGATTCTTCGGCGCCCAAACCATTTTCAGCCATGGCGCTCCCCCGTCGGCGCCCTGGCCGATCAACAGACCCATCCACCTGCCGGGCGCAAAAGGAAACCCCGCCCGGATCGCTCCGGGCGGGGTTCCTTCTGTCAGCGTCGGACCGTCAGTGCGTGGCGACGGCCGCGCCCGGGTCCTGGGCCGGCTGGGCGGCCGGCAGAGGATCGGCGGCCTCGTCCCATTCGACCGGGGTCAGGCTGCCCGTCAGGGCCCATTTCAGGGCCTCGTCGGCGGTCTTGATCGGGATGATCTCCAGCGCGCCCTTCACATTGTCGGGCACGTCGGCGAGGTCCTTCTCGTTCTCCTCGGGGATCAGCACCGTCTTGATGCCCGAGCGGAGGGCCGCGAGCAGCTTCTCTTTCAGGCCGCCGATGGCGGTGACCCGGCCGCGCAGGGTGATCTCGCCGGTCATGGCGATGTCCTTGCGGATCGGGATGCCGGTCAGGACCGAGACCATGGCGACCGTCATGGCCACGCCGGCCGAGGGGCCGTCCTTGGGCGTGGCGCCGTCGGGAACGTGGACGTGGATGTCGGTCTTCTCGAACATCGGCGGCTTGACGCCGATGCTGAGCGAGCGGGCCCGGACGTAGGAGGCGGCGGCGGAGATGGACTCCTTCATCACCTCCTTCAGGTTGCCGGTCACGGTCATGCGACCGCGGCCCGGCATCTTGATCGCCTCGATGGTCAGGATCTCGCCGCCGAACTCGGTCCAGGCCAGACCGGTGACGATGCCGACCTGATCCTCCTCGTCGGTCTCGCCGTAGCGGTATTTCCGGACGCCCGCGTATTTGGCCAGCTTCTCGGCGTCGATGGTGATCGACAGCGTCTTCTCGCGCGCCATTTCCCGCACCGCCTTGCGGGCCAGGCCGCCCAGGGCGCGTTCCAGCGACCGCACGCCGGCTTCACGGGTGTAGTAGCGGATCAGGTCGCGGACCATCTCTTCCGGCACGACGAATTCCGCCGGCTTGAGGCCGTTTTCCTCCGTCACCTTCGGCAGGACGTGCCGCAGGGCGATCTGGACCTTCTCGTCCTCGGTGTAGCCGCTGACCCGGATGATCTCCATGCGGTCCAGCAGGGGCTGGGGCATGTTCAGCGTATTGGCCGTGGTCACGAACATGACGTTCGACAGGTCGTAGTCGACCTCCAGATAATGGTCGCCGAACGCATTGTTCTGCGCCGGATCCAGCACCTCGAGCAGGGCCGAGGTCGGGTCGCCGCGCCAGTCGGCGCCCAGCTTGTCGATCTCGTCCAGCAGGATGAAGGCGTTGGTGGTCTTCACCTTCTTCATCGACTGGATGATCTTGCCCGGCATGGAGCCGATGTAGGTGCGGCGGTGGCCGCGGATCTCGGCCTCATCGCGCACGCCGCCCAGCGACATGCGGATGTATTCCCGGCCCGTGGCCTTGGCGATCGACTTGGCGAGCGAGGTCTTGCCGACGCCCGGAGGGCCGACGAGGCACAGGATCGGGCCCTTCAGCGTGTTGGTGCGGGCCTGGACCGCCAGGTATTCGATGATCCGTTCCTTGACCTTCTCGAGGCCGTAGTGGTCCTCCTCGAGGATCGCCTCGGCCTTGTTGAGGTCGATGGCCTTGGTCTTGGCCTTGCCCCACGGGATCGACAGCAGCCAGTCGAGGTAGTTGCGCACCACCGTCGATTCCGCCGACATCGGGCTCATGTTGCGCAGCTTCTTCACCTCGGCCTCGGCCTTGGTGCGGGCCTCCTTGGACAGGCGCGTCTTACGGATGCGCTTCTCCAGCTCCATGATCTCGTCACGGCTGTCGTCGGTCTCGCCCAGCTCGCGCTGGATCGCCTTCATCTGCTCGTTCAGATAATATTCGCGCTGGGTCTTCTCCATCTGGCGCTTCACGCGCGAGCGGATCTTCTTCTCGACCTGCAGGACGGAGATTTCGCCCTCCATCAGGCCGTAGACCTTCTCAAGCCGCTCGGGGACGGCGATGGTTTCCAGCAGGCCCTGCTTGTCGCCGATCTTGACCGACAGATGGGCCGCCACGCTGTCGGCCAGCTTGGACGGGTCGGTGATCTGCGGGATGGAGCTGAGGGCCTCGGGCGGCACCTTCTTGTTCAGCTTCACATAGTTTTCGAACTGCTCGATCACGGCGCGCAGCAGGGCTTCCGACTGGGCCGGCTCGCCCGGTTCATCGGCGATCTCGACGGCCTCGGCCTCGAAATATTCCGTGCGGTCGGTGAATTTGGTCAGGCGCGCGCGGCTCTTGCCCTCGACCAGCACCTTGACGGTGCCGTCAGGCAGTTTGAGCAGCTGGAGAACGGTGGCCAGGACGCCGATCGGATAGATGGCGTCGGCGGAGGGGTCGTCGTCGACGCTGTTCTTCTGGGTGGCCAGTAGGATCTGCTTTTCGCCCTTCATGATCTCGTCGAGCGCCTTGACCGACTTCTCGCGGCCCACGAACAGCGGAACGACCATGTGCGGAAAGACGACGATGTCTCTCAGCGGCAGGACGGGCAGGGTTTTGGTGTCAGACATGATGCAACTCTCACGGGGTCCTCGGTAATCTCGGACCCGCCGCGGCGGCGTGCGGAGCGCCTCTGCCCCGCCGTTTCGACTCGGCCCGCCATTCAGCGGCCTTCGGATGAGTATGTGGTTTACGAACGGCGCGGTTCAAGCGTAACGGCCGCCGAACGAGTCCTTCCATCCACAGGCGGCAAGGCTGCATGAACGGGGGCTGCCAGCCGGCTACGGAGCATGGATGTTGCTGGAAACCTGCCGAAGCGGCCGTCCTGTCGCTTGAGCCGCCTGTTGCCGTCGCGCATCATCTGTATGCCGGCAAGTGTCTGGAGCGCCGCGATCAGACCCGATCGCCTACCGTTCAGGCGTGGCGGGACCGGGGAACAGCTCATCCCCATCCCGTCCGGTTGCGCTCCCCGCGGCCGCCTCGAGGTCCGGCAGGATGAGCGCCGCCCCCGCGGGCGTGAGATGGTTGGTGTCGAAAAACAGCAGCTCGCCATCTTTCGACGTCATGCATCGCCTCGGACCGCAGAAGCGGGACCACGGAAGGATCAGGCGAACCCCCGGGTTGTCCCCCGCGAACTCTGACAGAACCGCATGGACCTGCCCTGCCCGCAGCGCATTGGTGGGTTCCATATTCGTACAGAAGGCTTCATTCAGCGAAGCCGTCCTTCGTCTGACAATGCAGGTGCCGGGGTCGGTGTGAAACTCCGGCGTCGGCCCGATGATCAGGATGCGGACGTCCGCGCCAAACCGGGACCTGAGGGCTACGAGGTTGGCGTCGAGGCTCCGCCTCAAGCCGCCCTTGGGCGCCGCCTGGCCAATCTCGTGGGTCCAGTGAGTCGAAAGGACGACCGTCCTGACCCGGGGCCCCGCCCCGAACGCCGCAAGGTCCTCCCGGTTGTCGGCGACACAGCCCGGCCTGACCCATGACTCATCCGCCGTCAGGACGGTAGGAAAACAGCCGAAATTCCAGATATAACCGGAAGTTACATCGTGCGCGCCCGACCATCCCGATAGCACGGCAATATAGTGCCGCATGTGGGAGTCGCCCCAACCGAGCAGTTCGCTGTCCGCGGCCGGGGCTGCGGTCGCCAGTTGGCAGAGCTCGGCATCGGGGTCCCGGCCACAGAACGCCATGAACCTGTCCCTGATCGTCAGCCTGGCGTCGACCTGCCGCACATCCGCAGGAACGCGCTGCGGGAATCCGTCGAGCATCCCCAGGGACAGGCCGATCCCCGCCGTCAGCGCCATGCTCACCACGGCCGCAACCAGGACCTTGAACGGGGGAACCCGCAAGACCGGCCCCTGCCGGAACGGCTGTTCGACAAATCGCCATGAGAGGACCGCAACGACGCCCGCCAGAAGCAGGCAGACCACGGTCTCGAGATTTGACAGGGCGCGACTGACGACCAGCGAGGGCAGGAACAGCAACGGCCAATGCCAGAGGTAGAGCGAGTAAGAGATCGTCCCGAGGAAGACGGGCGGTTTCAACGACAGCAGACGGCCCACGAGGGTGACCGCCGAACGCCCTGAGTGGATCAGCAACATGGCGCCGCCCACCGCCATCACGGCGCGGGCGCGCGGTCCCGGAACGTCAAAAGCGACGAAGCAGCTCAACACCACCAGCACCAGGCCGAGGGCGCCGAACCCTTGGCGGAGGATGGGTCTGGTCAGCCCCCACGCGGGAATCAAGGCCACCAGCGCCCCCCCGGCCAGTTGCCAGGTCCGGCTGTCGGGCAGGTAGAAGGCCAGCGTCCCGGAGCCGTCCGCCCAACGGTCGGCCCAAAGCGCAAGGGAGCCAACCGCCAGGACCGCGACCAGGACTGCCGTCCAGCGCCCTCGATCGAAACGGCTGAGGGCGAGGATCAGGAGCGGCCAGACGAGGTAGAACTGCTCCTCGACCGCAAGCGACCAGAGGTGCAGCACGGGGCTGGCGGGCTGGGGACTGAAATAGTTGTCCTGTTGCGTCAGGAACCAGAAATTCGCGCTGAATCCTGACGCCGCCGCCAGGTCGGAGCCGAGTTTGACGAGATCCCGCGGCGCGAGGGCGACGAGGCCGAACAGGGCCAGGGTCGCCAGAAGAGCCAGCAGCGCCGGGATCAGTCGTCGCGCGCGTGCGGCGTAGAAGTCGACCAGGGACGATGACCCCGTCCCGGCGCGCCTGAGCAGCAGGTCGGTGATCAGATAGCCCGACAGCACAAAGAAGACGTCGACGCCGCGGAACCCGTCAGCGAACCGGTCGGGCCAGGCGTGATAGAGAACGACCGCGAGAATGGCGAGGCCGCGCAGGCCCTGGATGTCGCCACGCCAGGCGAGCTTTTCCCCGGCGGCGCCCCCGGACTGAGTAGGGATCGGCGCCACCGGGCTTTGTCGTCAGGTCAGGCGGCGCTGTCGGGCGCGGCCTTCTTGGACTTGGTCTCGGAGTAGATCAGCAGCGGCTGGGCCTTGCCCTCGATGACCTCGGCGTTGACCACCACTTCCTCGACGCCTTCGAAGGTCGGCAATTCGAACATCGTCTCCAGCAGGATGCCTTCGAGGATCGAACGCAGGCCGCGGGCGCCGGTCTTGCGGGTGATAGCCTTCTTGGCGACGGCGATCAGGGCGTCGTCGGTGAAGGTCAGATCGACATTCTCCATCTCGAACAGACGCTTGTACTGTTTGACCAGGGCGTTCTTGGGCTCGGTCAGGATGGTGACCAGGGCCGGTTCGTCCAGGTCCTCCAGCGTCGCCAGAACGGGCAGACGGCCGATGAATTCCGGGATCAGGCCGAAGCGCATCAGATCGTCCGGCTCGACGCCCTTGAGGATGTCGCCCGTGCGGCGCTCGTCGATTTCCTTGACCTTGGCGCCGAAGCCGATCGAGGCGCCGTCGCCGCGCGCCGTGATGACCTTCTCGAGGCCGGCGAAAGCGCCGCCGACGATGAACAGGATGTTGGCGGTGTCGACCTGCAGGAACTCCTGCTGCGGATGTTTGCGGCCGCCCTGCGGGGGCACGGAGGCGACGGTGCCTTCCATGATCTTCAGCAGGGCCTGCTGCACGCCCTCGCCCGAAACGTCGCGGGTGATCGACGGGTTGTCCGACTTGCGCGAAATCTTGTCGATCTCGTCGATGTAGACGATGCCGCGCTGGGCCCGCTCGACATTGTAGTCCGAGGCCTGGAGCAGCTTGAGGATGATGTTCTCGACGTCTTCACCGACATAACCGGCTTCGGTCAGGGTGGTGGCGTCGGCCATGGTGAAGGGCACGTCGATGATGCGGGCCAGCGTCTGGGCCAGCAGCGTCTTGCCCGAGCCGGTCGGCCCGATCAGCATGATGTTGGACTTGGCCAGCTCGACGTCGTTGTTCTTCGTCGCGTGGTTCAGCCGCTTGTAGTGGTTGTGGACCGCGACCGAGAGCACCTTCTTGGCGTGCGACTGGCCGATGACGTAGTCGTCCAGGACCTCACGGATCTCCTTGGGCGACGGCACGCCGTCCTTGGCCTTGGAGAACGAGATCTTGTGCTCCTCACGGATGATATCCATGCAGAGCTCGACGCATTCATCGCAGATGAACACGGTCGGTCCGGCGATGAGCTTGCGCACCTCGTGCTGGCTCTTCCCGCAGAACGAGCAGTAGAGCGTGCTCTTGGCGTCGGTGCCGGCGGCTTTGGTCATCGGGTCTTCTCACTCCCGCGGTTCACCCCGATATGGGGCTAACGCGCATCCTTCGCGTTTGATTCCCGGACAATGGGCGCAAAGGTCTTCAAAAATTGACAATCACCCATACCGGGCCCCTCCACAACCCCGGCCAAGCGTGGCCGGAGTCCGTAGCGGACGGTCAAATGTCGGGGGAGATCGCGGCGAATGTCTGACATGGGAAGCCCTGCCCTGATTCACCAGCCGCCGCGCAAGGATCAGGCCATTGTGGCGTTTGATTTCGACGGCACGCTGACGATTCGTGACAGCTTTACCGGCTTCCTGCGCTGGCGGGCGGGCGCGGGCGGCTGGTTCGGCGGGCTGGCGCGAATGACCCCGGACCTGATCGGCTATGCCGGTCACCGCGACCGGGGCCGGCTGAAGGCCGCCTCGGTGCGGGAGTTTCTCAAGGGTGCGCCCCGAACCCAGTTGGAAGCGGACGCCGAGGCCTTCTCGGGTCAGGTCTGGCCGGGTTTTCTTCGCTATGACGCCCTAGCCTGCTGGAAGGACTGGGGAACCAAGGGCGCCTATCGCGTCATCGTGACCGCCAGCCCGGAGACCACCGTCGCCCCGTTCGCGCGGCGGCTGGAAGCGGACGCCCTGCTGGGCACGCGACTGGTGTTCGATGCTGACGACCGGGTGACGGGCGCCTTCGCCGGCGCCAACTGCCGGGGCGAGGAAAAGGTCCGCCGGCTGAGGGCGGCCTTCGGCGAGGACATGCATCTGGCGGCGGCCTATGGCGACACCTCCGGCGACGCCGAGATGCTCGCCATGGCGGACGAGGCCGGGTTCCGGCGGTTCAGGGGCTGAGTCGGGGCGTCAGCGCCCGTCGGCGTCCACGTCGAAGACCATCGGCTTGCCGCGGGAGGTCGGGTTCCAGCCGGCTTCGATCACCGCCGTCACGGCGTTGCGAATATGATCCGGGTTCACGAACTGCTTTTCCGTGTCCGGCCGCCCGTTGGGACGCAGCGGCGGCGGAAACTGCACAATGGCCTCGCGCTTGAAGTCGGCGAGCCGCAGCGTGACGGCGATTCCCTCCCACTTGCCGCCGCTCAGCGGCCGGGGCTGTCGCCGCAGCTCCCAATGGTAGATGTCGCCGTCGATCTCGACGGTCCCGGTGTTGTCACGCGTCTGCATGGCGTCCTGATAGCACAACAGGAAAATTGCGCGCCTCAACTCGCAGCCATTTGCGATTGCTACTTGCCAGGTCGGCGGGCGAGCAGAAGCTCCTCTTCCGTGGGCATTACCACGGGAACACCACCTTCCACGTAGGTTTCCTCCGGGAAGAGTGTGAGGATCAACGACGGAATAATCCCCGCTGCCAAAGCGAGCGCCTGCAGGCTGCTTGCCCCATAGATATCCCGCTCAAAAAGTCTATCTGACTCGAACCGGATCCGACACATCCAACAGTTCATCCTGTCATCGAGGACAGGTTTTGAAACGAAAATCGCGAGGTTCGCTCCGCCTACTCGACTTGATTCGAATACAAATTCGATCCCCAGACCTGTCGACATTCGCTAAGACATCCTCCGTATTCTGACATATTCTCAGCATGACAGATCACGGCTTGAACCGTGTTTCCGTAAGTCGAACAGCGCATGGCCTCAACCAGCATGGTCGTCGTGCAGCTATTCTCACACCACTCCCGCCCTGTGATGCAATCCTTGTCCTGGGTTGCGCCCGCTGGAAGCGCGAGGACTGAGTTCAGTACACAAGCCAGCAGCACCCAGATTGGCAAGGCACGCATGGTCACCTCCTCTGACTGATTTATGCAATCTATCAGAGTTGGTTAATGCGCGTAAAGAGTGTGCTGGACGGTGTCTGGCTCGTCCGTCAGACGGTCTTCACCCCGTCGCCCTCGGCCTGTTCGCGGCGGTCGTAGACGTGGTCGACGACGCCCCAGGCCTTGGCTTCCTCGGCGCTCATGAAGTGGTCGCGGTCGAGGGTGCGCTCGACCTCCTCATAGGTCCGGCCGGTGTGGTGGACGTAGATCTCGTTGAGGCGGCGCTTGGTGTAGCGGATGTCGGCGGCGTGCAGTTCGATGTCCGAGGCCTGGCCGCGGAAGCCGCCCGAGGGCTGGTGCACCATGATGCGGGCGTTCGGCAGGGCCACGCGCTGGCCGGCGGCGCCGGCGGCGAGGATCAGCGAACCGGCCGAGGCGGCCATGCCCATGCACACCGTCGAAACCGGCGAGCGGATGTATTGCATGGTGTCGTAGATCGCGAGCGCCGACGACACCTGACCGCCGGGGCTGTTGATATACATGCTGATTTCCTTCTTCGGGTTCTCCGATTCCAGGAACAGCAGCTGGGCGCAGATCAGGCTGGCCATGCCGTCCTCGAACGGTCCGGTGAGGAAGATGATCCGCTCGCGCAGCAGGCGCGAGAAGATGTCGAAGGCGCGCTCGCCCCGGCTGGACTGCTCCACCACCATGGGGACGAGGTTCATGTTCATCAGTTCGATGGGATCGCGCATGTGGGCCTTCTCGGATGCATTCGGGTGCGACTCACCGGTCGCTCACCCTGTTGGACAGGATATCGCGTTGCCGAACCGTTGACGCAAGGCGCGAAGGCGTCAGGAAAGTCTGATCACTCGGGCGCGGTCCCGCCCGCCTCGCGCCGGTCGCGGGTCACCGCCTCGGCCACGGCGCGGACCTGGCTGTTGCGGTTGATGCGCAGCTGGTCGTGCTCGTACAGCGCCGTCAGATAGGAGCGGTCCCACTCGGTCAGGCCCGCCGGGGCCGACGCCGGGTCGGCGAAAAGATTGAGGATCGTCGGATAGGCGGCGGTATCCGCCTCCGCATCGACCTGGGCCAGGGCCACAAGGGTCAGATAGTCGGCCAGCTGGACCAGATTGGCCCCACCCAGGCGGTCGACGTCGACGATGATCACCGATCGCACCATGTCATCGCGGATCTGGGTCCGCAGGCGCGAGGCGGCGAAGACATGGATCTGCGGCGGTGCGGGATCGCCGGGCAGACGCACCGCGCGCTGGCCGGTCTCGGAGTCGATCGGCATGCTGATCTGCCACCAGCGCACCGGCTGATCACCGGTCCTGAAGTTCCGGAACGCCCGTGTCCCGGCGTCTGTGCCGTTGTGGCGGAGGTCGAAATTGCGCGGGCGATCCTCAACAAGGGCCGAGGCCAGGCCGGCGCCGTCAACGGCGGCCACGATCAGGATGTTCGGCCGGCACCCGGGCTCGCCCGCCTCGACCTCGAGTTCGCGGGCGACGTCGGAGATTCGATCCACGACATACCGGGCGATGTCCGCGCGGAGATTGACCGCGCCGACGCAGATGGGCCGGTTCCAGCGGGCCAGACCACGGTGGTTCGCCGGTTGCGAGACGTCGGTGACGAAGCTGCGGACCAGCGCCTCAAGCTGGCGACCCTCGACCACGACATCCTCAAGCTGGGCGGAGGGTTGGGCCTGTGGCGCCGGTGGAGCCGCGGCGGCTTCCTGGGCGGAGGCCGTGCCGGCCACGAGCCCGAATGACAGGGCCAGGGCGGCGGAGAGCATGGGCGTCGTCCTCATTGTGCGACCGGGGCGTCTTCGGTTTCCGGCTCCGCCGCCCCCTGCTCGCGCCGGTCGCGGGCCACGGCCTCGGCCACCGCACGAACCTGGCTGTTCCGGTTGATGCGGAGCTGGTCGTGTTCATAGAGGGCGGTCAGGTAGGAGCGGTCCCAGTCCGTCAGGCCTGCCGGCGCCGAGGCCGGATCGGCGAACAGGTTGAGGATGGTCGGATAGGGCGCCGTGTCGGCCTCGGCATCGACCTGGGCCAGGGCGACGAGCGCCAGATAGTCGGCGAGTTGAACCAGATTGGCGCCGCCCAGCCGGTCGACGTCGACGATGATGACCGACCGCACCAGATCGTCGCGGACCTGGGTGCGTATCCGCGAGGCGGAAAAGACCTGCAGTTCCGGTGCATCCGGCTTGCCCGTGGCCGGGTCGATATCACCCGGAAGCCGCACCGCCCGCCCGCCCGACTCGGAATCGATCGGCATGCTGATCTGCCACCAGCGCACCGGCTGCTCGCCCGTCCTGAAGTTCCGGAACGCCCGCGTCCCCGCGTCGGTGCCGTTGTGGCGGAGGTCGAAATTGCGTGGCCGGTCCTCGACCAGGGCCGAGGCCAGCGCCGCGCCATCGACGGCGGCGACGATCAGGACATTGGGCCGGCAACCGGGTTCGCCCGCCTCGACTTCAAGGCCGCGCGCGACATCGGAGATGCGGTCGATCACATATTGTCCCACCTCGGCGCGGAGATTGACCGCCCCGACGCAGATCGGCCGGTTCCAGCGGGCAAGGCCGCGGTTGTTGGCCGGCTGGGAAACGTCGGTGACGAAATCCCGCACCAGCATCTCAAGCTGACGACCCTCGACCACCACGTCTTCCAGCTGGGCTGAAGGCCGGGCGGGCGGCGTCTGCACCGTCGGCGCCTGCGCCGAAGCCACGCCCGCCGCGAGCGCGAAGGTCAGGGACAGGACGGCGGACAAGGACGACATGACACTCCCGCTGGCAACACGCCCGCCACCCTGACCTCGCCACACTGACGGGTCAATCCTGACAAATGCCATCCAGACGCGAACCGCGCCGCCCGCCGGTCAGGGCTGTTCGAGGTCTTCCGGGTCAGCGCCCCCGCCGCGGTAGGCGCTGGCGATGGCCGATGCGACCGCCTGCACCTGGGCGCGCTGGTTGATCCGATGGGTCTCGGACCCGGCATCGTAAAGGCCTTCCAGATAGGCCCGGTCCCAGCCGGTCAGGCCGGCCGGCGCCGTCGAAGGACCGTCGAAGAGGTTCAGGATCGTATCGAACTGACCGGTGTTGGCGTCCGGGTCGACCTGGGCCATGGCGACCATGGCCACATAGTCGCCGAGCTGTTCGATGCTGGCGCCGTTGAGCTGGTCGACATCGATGATGATGAAGACGCGCTTGAGGACGTCCTCGGACTGGTCGTTCAGGCGGGACGGAATCTGGACCCGGGTCTGCGGCGCATATTGCTGGGCGGTGTCTTCCAGGGTCCCCGCGGCGCCGGAGCCCGAAATATAGCCGGGCATGCGCACAATGGGGTCGCCGGTCTCGCTGTCCACCGGGAGGCTGACGTGCCACCAGCGGACCGGCCGCTCCTCGGTGATGAAGTCACGCAGTTCCGCACCGCCGCGATCCATGCCCGCGCCGCCGACCCGGAACAGCCGCGGCCGCATCGCCACGAACTGCTCTGTGAAGCCCGGGCCGTCGCTGGTGGCGACGATCAGGACGCTGGGATGGCAGTCAGGCTCATGGGCGCGCAGGCCGAGGCTGCGGGCGACGTCTGACACGCGATCCGCCAGATACTGGGCCGTCTCCCGCTCCAGATTGACCACGCCGACGCACATGCCGTCCTTCCAGCGGGCCAGACCGCGACGGCGCGCGGGCGCCGCGACCTGATCGACATAGGCCTCGGTCGTATCTTCCAGCCGCTGGGCGTCGACGACCACGTCTTCGAGACGGACAGGGTCCTGTGAAGCGGGCGGCGTCTGCGCGGCCGGAGCGGACTGGGGCGACGCCATCAGGGCGGCGGCCAACAGGGCGTGCAACATGAGCGTGTCCCGTACAAACTGAACACGGAGCCTATCAGCGTTCCGCTCAGCCGGGAATACGCCCGCCCGCCGCGCCCGGACACGAAAACCCCGCCGCGACGGGGTCGCGGCGGGGCGGGTTCGTCAGGCTCGACGTCGACCCTAGAGGTCGTCGTCTTCCTTGAGCAGCTCTTCCTTGGTGATCGGCGTGTCGGTGACCTTGGCCGTATCGAAGATCAGGTCGCAGACCTTTTCCTCATAGATCGGGGCGCGCATCTGGGCGGCGGCGTTGGGGTTCTGGCGGTAGAAGTCCAGCACCTGACGCTCCTGGCCCGGATAGTTGCGGGCCTCGTTCATGATGGCGTTGTTCAACTCCTGGTCGGTGACCTGGACGTTGTTGGCGCGACCGATCTCGGCCAGCACCAGACCCAGGCGCACGCGGCGCTCGGCGATCTTGCGGTACTCGTCCTTGAGCT
>CAYNNT010000058.1:0-19024 GCA_964398675.1 uncultured Brevundimonas sp. | reverse complement strand
ATCTCGGCCACCCGGTCGATGACGCCCTGCTCCGGCGAATTGGCGGCGAGGACCGGTTTCAGAACAGCCTCCCGCCCACGGGGACGTCGCGGTCGACGCCGACCAGGACGACCTCTCCGGCCGCATCGGGGAAGCCCAGGGTCAGGACCTCGGACATGAAGGGGCCGATCTGGCGCGGCGGGAAGTTGACGACGGCGGCGACCTTGCGGCCCAGCAGCTGGTCGCGCGTGTAGTGGACGGTGATCTGGGCCGAGGACTTCTTCACCCCGATGTCGGGACCGAAGTCGATGGTCAGTTTCCAGGCGGGCTTGCGGGCCTCGGGAAAGGGGTCGACGGCGAGGACTTCGCCCACGCGGACATCGACCTTCATGAAGTCATCGAAGGCGATCGGACCGGCGGGGGCCGGCATCAGCTGAACTCGGCCGGTTCGGCGCCCTTCGCCTGGCCGTCGGGGCCGACCACAATCTTTTCGACGCGCAGCTGGGCGGCCTTGAGGCGGTTCTCGCAATGGGCCTTCAGGCGCGCGCCCTCCTCATAGAGGGCGATCGACTCCTCGAGCGGCGCCTGGCCGGACTCGAGCTTGGAGACAATGGCCTCGAGACGCTGGAGGGCGTCCTCGAAGCTGAGGTCGGCGGGGATGCCAGTATCGTTCTTTGGGGAGTCGGTCATGGCGGGCGACCCTAGAGGGGGCGGAGGCGGGCCTCAAGCGGAGACCGGCGCCCGTCAGGATTTGCTAGGGGACAGGCGCGACGCGCCGGGCGGAGACGATGCGGACGCGGGGGTCCAGCATCTGGCCGCGCATGAAGCCTTCGCCCTCGGTGGGGGATTTGGGGGCGGCAAGGATGGCGCGGACCACGTCCATGCCCTCGATGACCCGACCGAAGACGGCGAAGCCCGGATCGTCCGGCGCGGCCCGGCCGGCGTCGAAGCCGGGCAGATTGCCGACAATGATGAAGAAGTCGCCGTCGGCGGTGCCCGGATCGAACCGCGCCATGGACAGGGCGCCGTCGACGTGGCGCAGGCCGGTCAGGCTGGTCGGCTCATGAGCGATGGGGGGCAGGATGCGGTCGGGGGCGCTGGCGGTCCCGCCCTGGACCACGCCGGAGCCGGCGCCCAGCTCCATGCCGCGATAGAAGTCGGTCCCGTTGAAACGGCCCTCGTCGACATAGCGCAGGAAATTCGCGGCGGTGATCGGGGCGCGGGGGTCGGTCTCGACGAGGATGGAGCCGGCGGAGGTTTCGAGAATGACCCGGACCGCGGTCGGAGCGGGCGCTGCCTCCCGGGCGATGGCCGGCGCCGCGAGGGCGGCGGCGAGGCAGAGGGCGAGCAGGGACCGTCGGATCATCGCCGTCTCCCGCGCGTCAGCGCTTTTCGTAGCGGCGCTGGGACCAGTATTTGAAGCCCTGGTTGTGGACCAGCGACCAGCCGTCGGCGCGCAGGCGGCGGCCGACCATGTGGTTGAAATAGCCGTGGGCGAGGACCAGCACGTCCTGGCCGCTCTCGGCGCGGGCGATCAGGGCCTGGGCGGCCTTTTCGGCGCGGCACTCGGCCTGACGGCGGGTTTCCTGGCCCTCGTGATGGTTGAAGGCGTGCCACCAGAAGCGGGCGACGGCGCCCCAGTATTTCGGCGGCAGTTTGAACCAGGCCGGGAAGTGCGGCGGCGGCAGGGGCGCCTCGATGAACAGGGCGTCCGACATGACCTCGCGGCCGAAGGCGATGGCGGCGGCGGTTTCCTGGGCGCGGGGACGGGTCGAGGCGTAGATGGCGCCCGCGCCCTCGGCCGTGGCCAGAAGTTCGGGCGGCGGGGTCTGGCCGGCGCGCAGGCCGCCAACCTCGTATTTGGCCCACCAGTCCCGGTACTGGTCGGAGGTGAGATAACATTTGCGCGACAGGGCCGGCTCGCCGTGGCGCGCCAGGACGATGGCGCCCGGACGCACCGAGACCAGGGCGGCGCGGGGCGGCGCGGGGTCCGCCTTCGACGGCGCCGGCTTGTCGGCCATCAGTGAGTCTCTGGCGGGGGCGGTCATGATTTCCGGACGTAAGCGATTGGCGAACCGTCCTTTATTCCTCCCCCAAGGCCTGAACGTGGGCGACCGCGGAACGGCCCAGCCCTTCTAGGTCGTAACCGCCCTCGAGCGAGGACACAACCTTGCCGCCACAGCACGATCGCGCGATCTCGAGCACGGCGCGGGTCGCCCAGGCGAAATCTTCGGCCTCCAGCGACTGGTGGGCGAGCGGATCGCGGCGGTGGGCGTCGAAGCCGGCGGAGATGAGGATCAGGTCGGGCGTGAAGGCCTCAAGCGCCGGCATCAGGCCGCCCGCGAAGGCGCCGCGCCAGGCCTCGCGGGCGGCGTGGGGCGGGACGGGGACGTTGACGATATTGCCCACGCCGCTCTCGGACGCCGCGCCCGTGCCCGGATAGAGGGGCGACTGGTGGATGGAGCCGAGGAACAGGCTGTCGTCGGACTCGAAGGCCGCCTGGGTGCCGTTGCCGTGGTGGACGTCGAAATCGATCACGGCGACGCGGGCCATGCCCTCGGCCTGGGCCACGCGGGCGGCGACGGCGACGTTGGAGAACAGGCAGAAGCCCATGCTCTGGTCGGGTTCGGCGTGATGGCCGGGCGGGCGGACGGCGGCGAAGGCGCGGGCGGTCTCGCCCCGGGCCACGGCGCGGACCGCGTCGACCACGGCCCCGGCGGCGAGGCGGGCGGCGCGGACGCTGCCCGGCGACAGGACGGTGTCGGCGTCGAGCTGGCGGAATCCGCTGTCAGGCGCGACGGCGAGCAGGCGAGCGACGTGGTCGGCGGGGTGAAGGCGTTCGAGATCGATGACCGTCGCCTCGGTCGCGGCGCGGCGGTCGAGGCCGAGCGCCGCGGCGTCGAGCGCGTCCAGCACGGCCTGCAGCCGTTCGGGACTTTCCGGATGGCCGACGCCGGGGCGGTGCGCCAGCATGTCGGGGTGGGTGAAGAGGGCGACGCTCATCGGGCGGAGGATAGGCTGGCAACCTCACAAAATCACCCGCTCATCCCGGCGAAAGCCGGGACCCAGTGCTTTGGGTGATGCTGCGGGTCCGGTGATCCTCGCCCGATTGTCCTGAAACGCCCGCGTCAGGCTGGACAGGACTGGGTCCCGGCTTTCGCCGGGATGAGCGGAAAATATGGGTTGAGCCGGACGGGCTATCGGGTGAAAGCGGAGCCATGACCGAGCCCGTGATCCGCCCTGCCGTTGACGCCGACGCCGCCGCCCTCGGCGTGCTGGGAAGGCAGACCTTCCTCGACACCTTCGTCGACGGGTTCGGCATTCCCTACCCGGCCGGGGATCTGGCCGCCTTTCTCGATGCGAGTTTCAGCCCGGAGACGATCCGCGCCAAACTGCAGGAGCCCGGCGCAGCCTGGTGGGTGGCCGAACGGGACGGCGAACTACTGGCCTTCGCCAATACAGGGCCGAACACCCTGCCCCATCCCGACGCCCGGCCGGGCCATGCGGAGCTCCGGCGGCTGTACGTCTCGAAGGCGGCGCAGGGACTGGGGCTGGGCACGAAACTGCTTGCGGTCGCGCTGGACTGGATGGAGTCCCATAGCGACGGGCCGCTGTGGATCGGGGTCTGGAGCGGCAACCTGAAGGCGCAGAAGCTGTATGCGGCCTATGGGTTCGCGAAGGCGGGCGAGTATCAGTATCCGGTCGGGGCCTGGATGGATGACGAGTTCATCCTGCGGCGGGCGTAGTTCCGCCCGCGGCTTCAGGACCAGACCGCGACCGTCGGCGAATAGGCGTCCATCGCCTCAAGGGCGGCGGTGACGAGCACCCGCTCTTCGTCGTTCAGCTCCGGCC
The DNA here is from genome assembly GCA_964398675.1 of uncultured Brevundimonas sp. Taxonomy (GTDB): domain Bacteria; phylum Pseudomonadota; class Alphaproteobacteria; order Caulobacterales; family Caulobacteraceae; genus Brevundimonas. The sequence goes on along the minus strand of CAYNNT010000058.1, from coordinate 15,193 downwards.
GCCAGATGTCGAAGATCAGAACGACGCGGGTGCGGTCGCTGGTGTTGATCGCCTCATGTTCGATGGTGTCGTCGAACACCCAGGCCTTGCCCTTCTCCCAGCTCCGCACATCGTTCCCGACCCGGAATTTGCAGCCCGGCGGGGCGATGAGCGGCAGGTGGCAGACCAGCCGGGTGTTGACGAAGCCCGTGTGGGGCAGGATGTGCGCCCCGGCCTTGAGCTGCGAGAACATGATCTGGGGCGAGCGGGCCGCGATCTGGCACAGGGGCGCCTCGGCCAGGGCCGCCATCGTATCCGGGCAGCGGGCGGCGTTGGGCGTGGCCTGACCGTCCTTCCAGAGGAAGCAGGAGCTCCAGTCCATACTGTCGACCAGCGGATAGTCGGTCCGGCTGGGGAGGTGGGGGACGGTCTGAAGATAGGGGCTGAAGCCGCGGTCCTGTTCCAGCAGGGCCTCCAGTTCGCCAGTGATGGCGTCGGTCGCCGCCTCGACCCGGTCCATCCAGGGGAACATGTCGCGCGGATAGAATTGCGCGTTCGGCAGTTCCGGAAAATAGAAGGCCTTGGGCTGCTGGAAATAGGCCTGTTTGCGGCCCGTCGCGAGATCGAGGGCGTGGGTGAACCGCGCGCTGGACCGGCCTTCGACATAGCCGGCCCGGGCCAGTTCCTCCCGGAGGTGGTCGAAGATGCCGGCGGCGAGCCGGTCGCGCAGGGTGCGGGCGCGGGCGACGCCCGGGGCGAGATCGGCCGGCACGGCGGCGCCGGACTCCGCGAGACTGACGAGCGCCCGGTAGTAGAGGTTGGCCTCACGCTTGGCGCCGAGGGCGGAGAGCATATCGCCCTTCACCAGCAGGACTCTCGGATCCTGACCGTCCAGCTCCAGCGCGCGGTTGACGACGATTTCCGCCGACCTGTCGTCCCCCAGCTTGTGATGCGTCCAGGCCAGCATGGCGAGGTGGGCGGGCCCGGCCGCGCCGGCCGCATCAAGGCGCGCTAGCGCCTCGCGGGCCTCCGGCCAGCGTCCCGAGTGGAAGACGACGACAGCCGCTGATGCATCAACGGGCGCGGACGGGGACGCAAGCGCGGGGGACTCGGACATAGGGCTGGAGTGACTGCGCCCGATGGCCGAAACGGGGCCGGTGCGTTACGTGAAATTCATGTCCACGGCCCGGCTGGTATTCTCCCGGTCAGGGCTGGATAATCCCGCCCATGCTCCTGCCCTTCTTCACCGCCCTGCGAGACGCGCGCGTGCCCGTGTCGATGAAGGAATGGCTCCATCTGATGGAGGCCATGGATCGCGATGTGGCGGGGCGGAAGGTCGATGACTTCTACCATCTGTCGCGGGCGGTGCTGGTCAAGGACGAGAAACACTACGACCGGTTCGACCAGGTGTTCGGCAAGGTCTTCGCCGGGATCGAGAGTGTCGGCGCCGGCGACGAACCGTCGCTGGACGTGCCCGAGGACTGGCTGAAACTGCTCAACGAAAAATACCTGACCGACGAGGAGAAGGCGCAGATCGAGGCGCTGGGCGGGTTCGACAAGCTGATGGAGACGCTGAAGCAGCGTCTGGAGGAGCAGCAGGGCCGGCACGAGGGCGGCAACAAGTGGGTCGGCACGGGGGGGACCAGCCCGTTCGGGCACGGCGGCTACAATCCCGAGGGCGTGCGCATCGGCGGGCCCGGCAAGCACGGCCGGGCGGTCAAGGTCTGGGAGAAGCGGGAATACCGCAATCTGGACGACCAGGTCGAACTGGGCACGCGCAACATCAAGGTCGCCCTGCGCCGCCTGCGCCGGTTCGCCCGACAGGGCGCGCTGGACGAGCTGGACATGGACGCAACCATCGACGGCACGGCGCGCCAGGGCTGGCTGGACATCCACATGCGGGCGGAGCGGCGCAACACGATCAAGGTGCTGCTGTTCCTCGACATCGGCGGCTCGATGGATGCCCATGTGAAGATGTGCGAGGAGCTGTTCTCGGCCGCAAAGACCGAGTTCAAACACCTCGAATTCTTCTACTTCCACAACTGCCTCTACGAGGGGGTGTGGAAGGACAACCGGCGTCGGCACGAGCAGAAGATCCCGACCTGGGAGGTGCTGAACAAATACCCCGCCGACTGGCGCGCCATCTTCGTCGGCGACGCCACCATGAGCCCCTATGAGGTGACCATGCCGGGCGGTTCGGTCGAGCACTGGAACGAGGAGGCCGGCGCCGTCTGGATGAAGCGGGCCACGCAGCAGTGGGACAAGGTCGCCTGGCTGAACCCGTCGCCGGAGCGGTACTGGAGCTACTCCGCCTCGGTCGGGATGGTGCGCGAACTGGTCGACGAGCGGATGTATCCGCTGACGCTGGAAGGGCTGGAGAAGGCGATGCGGGCGCTGGCCAAATAGGCTAGGGTTCCCGGGCCGTCCGAGGAACACCCCCATGCTCGCCGCCGTCTTCGCCGTCATGCTGCAACAGACCGCCCCCCTCCCCGCCGCGACGGATCAGGTGGTGTGGGAGACGCCGGCGCCCGTCGAGGCCGCTGAACCCGTCGCGGCCGTCGATCTTCCGGCCATTCCGGACTCTGCCCGCGCCGATCCCTACGGCTATGAGCGGGCCGAATGCAGCCCGCTGATCCGCTCGCGGCAGGAGTCGCTTGAGGCCTGCCAGGCGCGGATCCGGGTGATCCTCGCCGCCCACCTCGGCGCCGCCCTGCCCGCCGGCCTGACGCCCGCGGGCGCGCCGGACGAATGCCGGCAGGAAGCCGCCGGCGACCGCTACGCCCTTCAATGCGGCGCCCCTGCCCGCGCGGACCGCCCGACGGCCGTGCTGGAGGAGCAGAACTGCGAGACCCGCCCCCGCGCCCAGCCCCAGGGCGGCGTGGCCTGGACCGAGGAATGCCGGCCGGCCAGCGGCCGTCGTGAGGACGAGGGACTGCGGTTCCGGGTGGGCGGCAAGGACTAGCGTTCGCCGAACCCGGGCCGTCAGGTCTGGAAGGGTGACGGACGCGTCGGCGCCTGCGCTCCTGCCCTGACGGGAGGGTGGGCGATGCTTCTGACCATGATGGCGATGGCGATCCAGCTGGCGGCGCCGGCGGCCGACCCGCAGATCGAGATCCCCGACTCAGCCCTGCGCGACCCCTATGGCTTTGTGCTGTCGCACTGCAGCCCGCTGGTGCGCCGCTCCAGCGAGTCGCTGGAGGCGTGTGAACACCGGGTAGGGACCGCGCTGCGGACGCGCCTTCCGGAGTTCCGCCCGCGGCCCCTGACGACGACGGTCGCCTCGGCGTCGGACGATCCGCCGACCGCCACGACCGGCAGCGCCTTCGGCGGGCGATGCACGACGCGGCAGGAAAGCCGGCAGACGGAGGACGGCGCCGCCTCATCCGGCAGGATCGTCTGCGGCGACGATCGGTCGGGCGCCGCCGAAAGAGCGCTCGATAGCGTGATGAGGCCCAATTGAGCGGGGTGCGGAAATGATCGTCGCGCTGCTGTTCATGGCCGTGATGCAGGACGGGCCCGTCCAGACCGCCGCGCCGGCGTCGCCGGTCGACCTGTCAGCCTATGCCGAGGCCGTTCGCGCGCGCGAGGCCCAGGCTGCGGCCCCCGCCGGGCCGCGCTGCACATTCGGCAGGCGGCCGATCAGCGGGCCGGGCTGCCCGACGCCGCCGGCCCGGGCGGCCGCTGATCCCGATGCAGAGGTCCCCGCCTGGGCCCTGTCCGATCCCGCGCGCTGGGAGCTGAGCGAATGCGGGGCCGGAGGCGACGACGCCTGCCGGCGTCGGGCCCGCAACCGACTGGCGATGGCCCGGGCCGGGGTGGCGGCCGAAGTCCCCGCCGGCGGCGGCTCTACCGGCGACGGGCAGAACTGCCGAATGGTGATGCGACGGTCGGATAACGGATTCGGCGGGTCGCTGTCACGGATCTGCGGCGACGCAGCCGAGGCCGAAGCCGCCCTCGACCGGTTGAACGCCCCGCTGCAGCCGGCGGCCGAGCCCTGCGATCGCCCGGCGACCCTGGAGAGCCAGGACGCCTGGATCGCCCGCTGCCGGGCCCTGCCCCCACGCTGACATGACGACGCCGCGCCCGGCGTGCGGACGCGGCGTCGTGCTTTTTCGGAACAGGCCTAGTTGCGCTTGTCGTCGCGCAGGGTGTCCTTCAGTCCGCCGACGGCGTTCTGGACCTTGCCCTCGACCTGTTCGGCCCGGCCTTCGGCCTTGAGTTTCTCATCGCCGGTGACTTTCCCGGCGAGTTCCTTGGCCTTGCCGCCGAGGTTTTTGGCGGCGCCTTCGACTCGATCATGATCGGGCATGGGAAATCTCCTTGCAGGACGCGACCGGGGCGATCGCGCTTCGCTGACATGAGCGGGCAGGAGCGCGAGCCGTTCCGTACTGTGCCGCTAGACGTTTCGCCGCAGCCAGACCGTCACCGCCCAGGCATGGGCGTCGTGGCGCAGGAAGGCGAGCGCCTCGTACGGTTCCAGCCAGACCAGATCGTGATCGGCCTCCACCTTGGCGGCGGGGTCGAGCGACAGCTGTTCGGCGATCCAGAAGCCGCCGATGTTGTTGATCGGCTCGCCGTCGGACTTGCGGAAATACTGGGCGGCGTGAGCGATGCGGGTCAGCGGGCGCACCGACATGCCGGTTTCCTCGAGGAACTCGCGGACCACGGCCTGTTCCTCGGTCTCCTCGCCGTCGACGGCGCCGCCCGGCAGGTCGAAATAGCTGCCCTCGCCGCGATCGACGCGGACGCAGGCCAGCTTGCCGTCGTGCACGACCAGACCGAAGGCCGTGGGTCGCAGGCGGTGGTCAAGGCCGGGGCCGGCGGTTCCGAACTGGAGGGGGGCCGACATGATCAGAGATCGAACGCCAGGCGGGCGCGGACGCCCTTGTGCGCCTTGTCGAACTCGACCGCCGACCGGAGGCCCGAGGCCATGGCCGAAATGATCTTGCCGCCCAGGCCCGTGCCCTTGACCGCGCCGTCGCCCAGGCCGGGGCCGTCGTCCTCGACTGTCAGGATGGCGCGCCCCATGGGATCCTGCCCGAGGCTGACGCGGATCTGGCCCGGCTTGCCGGGCTCATAGGCGTATTTGACGGCGTTGGTGACCAGTTCGGTGACCACCACGCCCAGCGACACCGCCTGGTCGGTCGAGACCCGCATGGGCGTCGCGTCGAGATGGATGGTGCAGCCGTCCTTGTCGGGGCAGAGCGACTGGGACAGTTCGCCGATCAGGCCCTCAAGGTATTCGTCCATCGCCACCGAGGACATGTCGCCCGAGGTGTAGAGGCGACGGTGGACATGGGCGACGGCCTCGATCCGGGCCTGGGATTCCTTGAGCGCGGCGCGGGCGCCTTCGTCGGCCAGATGGCGGAGTTGCAGCGACATGAAGCTGGAGACCAGCTGCAGGGAGTTTCCGACCCGGTGGTTGACCTCGCGCAGCATGGCCTCGGCGCGGTCGCGGGCGATGCGGACCTCTTCCTGGGAGGCGTCGTGTTCGCGCTGGAGCCGCCGGCGATGCAGGGCGTCCTCGAGGGCGTTGCGCAGCAGGGCGGTGAAGTCCTCGGACACGTCCTTGATGACATAGTCCGCCGCGCCCGCGCGCAGGGCGGCGACGGCGATGCGGCCTTCCTGGGCGCCGGTGACATAGACCACCGGCGGCGGGTTCGGCAGGGCGATGATCTCGGGCAGGACGTCGAGGCCTTCGCGGCCGGGCATGTAGTGGTCGAGGGCGACGACATCGAAATCGTCCGGCCGGGCGACGAGGGCGTCGAGCCCGGCGTCGCCGTCAGACGCGCAGGTGACCGCATAGCCGTGACGGCCCAGCTCCTTCTCGACCAGCCGCGACAGGCCGCGGTCATCGTCGATGTAGAGCAGGCGGATAAGCTCGCCTTCGGGCCTTGGGGAGGCGGTCACTCGATGTCCGGCGCCTGCATGACCGACAGGAACAGCCCCAGCTGGCGAATGGCGCCCGCGAAGCTTTCGTAGTCGACCGGCTTGGTGATGTAGACGTTGCAGCCCAGGTCGTAGCAGCGCTGGATTTCCTGCTTGTCGTCCGTGGTGGTCAGGATCACCACCGGCGCGCGCCGGAGCCGTTCGTCGCCCTTGACCCGCACCAGAATGTCAGTGCCCGACATGTCCGGGAGGTTGAGGTCCAGCAGAATGAGCATCGGCCCGTTGAGGCGCACTTCCTCGCTGAACAGATAGTCCATGGCCGAGCCGCCGTCGGCGAAATGCGCGATCTCGTTGGAGATGTTGGCGCGGCGGATGTTCTTTTCGATCAGCTTGGCGTGACCGAGGTCATCCTCGACCATCACGATCTTGACGGCATGGCTCATGCGTAGTCTCCGGCGTCCGGGAGGATGAGGCGTGTGGGGAATTTCAGGATAAATGTCGAGCCCTTACCAAGCTCTGACTCGACACTGATGTCGCCGCCGAGCCGTCGAACGCTGTTCCGGACAAAGGCCAGCCCCAGGCCCTCGCCCGGCCGGTCCTGACGGCCCGCGCGGCGGAACAGTTCGAAGATCCGTTCGTGGTCGCGGTCGGAGATGCCGCGGCCGTTGTCGGCGATGCGATAGACGATCCAGCCGCCCGGCGACGCCTCTCCGGTGACGACGATCCGGCCGGGGCGGGAGGCGTCCAGATATTTGACGGCGTTGTCGATCAGATTGCCGAAGATCTGTTCGACCGACAGCCGGTCGCTGTCGAGACGCGGCAAGGGCTCGACCACGATTTCGGACCCCGAAGCCTGGGTCTGGTGGCGGACGCTGTCGGCGATGTTGCGGACCATGGCGGTCATGTCGAGCTGTTCCGGAACGAGGTTGCGACGGCCCTCGCGCGAGAGTTTGAGGATGGCGTTGATCAGCCGGTCCATCTTCTCGGTCGAGGCCCGGATGAAGCCGATGGCCTCGGGCACGTCGTCGCGCACGGCGGTGAGGGCGTCCTGCTCGACCAGTTTGGGGGCCCGCGTCTCGACCGCCGTCATCTGCTTGTCGATGATCCGCCCGGCCTGCTCCAGCTCGGCGGTGTAGCCCATGACATTGACCAGCGGCGCGCGCAGGTCGTGGCTGACGATATAGGCGAAGCGCTGGATTTCCTCATTGGCCCGGGTGAGCTCGAAGGTGCGGACGCGAACCTGGTTCTCCAGGCCCGCGTTGAGGCTGTCGAGGGCGTCCCGCGCGGCCTGGACCTCGAAGACGTAGCGACGGATCAGCCAGGCGCTGGCGCCGGCGAGCACCAGGATCATCGACCCGCCGAGGGCGTTGGCGATGACGGTGACGTTGCCCGCCCATTCCGACTGGCGCGTGCGGAACTGCAGGCGCGTGGCCTGTATCTCGTCAATCGCGGCGATCTCGACCCGCATGGCGTCCATCAACACCTTGCCTTCACCGCTGCGGAGGACGGCCACCCCCTCCTCGACGCGGCCCATGCGGGCCAGGGCGATGCTGCGCTTCATGACGGCGAGGCGCTGTTCCGAAAGTTCCGTGACGCGTTCGACCCGCGGCGCGAGATCCGGATCGCCGAGCGTGAGGCGGTTCAACTCCTGCATCAGCTCCGGCAGTCGCTGGATCGCCTCATCGTGGACCGACAGATACTCGGGCAAGGTCGTGAGCAGGAAGCCGCGCTGTCCGGTTTCGGCATCGACGAGCCGGGTCAGGACCTCGCGCGAGACCAGGCGGACCTGCTGGGCTTCCTCGACCGTGTCGTTGAACGCGACCGTGCGCTGGATGAGGATAAAGACCGAGAGGTTGAGCACCAGCATCAACACAATCGCCAGCGCCAGCAGGCCGGCCACGCGCCGCCCGAGCGTCGGTGTGCGGACGAAATGGCTGAAGGCCAGGAGCGTGGGGCGGAGGGCCGAAATCATCGCGGGCGAGCATTAGCGGGCCGTTTCGCCCTGTCCAGTCGCGTAAAGGGAGAAACCCTCGCTGTTCTGAGGATTTAGGGTAATGATTGCGTCCCGTCAGGATCGGGGGAGTTTGACATGGTGTGGTGGTGGTGGATCGCTCCGGCGGTCGTTGGCCTGATCGGCGTCGTTCTGCTGATCCGCGGCCTCATGGCCCTGTTCCACGGACGGGTGTTCAGCGGCCTGCTGGTCGGCGCCGGCGGGGCCGGTTTCATGGCGGCGGCGGCGATCGCCGGTCTGCTGGCGCTGGACGTCCAGACCTATGGCCGGCTGACCTATGAGCGGCCCGTGGCCACGATCCAGACCCGTCAGCTGGGACCGCAGTATTTCGAGGCCACGGTGATGCAGCCCGGCATGGGCGAGAACGCACCGGGCGTCAGCAACCTGTATCCGCTGCACGGCGATGAATGGCGCATCGAGGCGCAGGTGCTGAAGTGGAAGCCCTGGGCCAATGTGCTGGGTCTGGACGCCCAGTACCGTCTGGATCGGCTGTCGGGCCGCTATCATTCGATCGAGCAGGAAATCAATGCGACGCGCAGCGTGCATCCGCTGGTCGGCGGCGACGCCGGGCCGGACTGGCTGCCGTGGCGCCTCAGCGCCTGGGATACGGCGCGGAAATACCGGAAATACGTCGACGCGGTCGACACCCTGTACGGCGGCGGCGCCTATATGCCGATGGCCGACGGGGCGAAGTACGAGGTCTGGATCACCCAGTCCGGACTGGTGGCCCGTCCGGCCAACGACGCGGCGCGGAATGCGTCGGCGGGGGGCTGGACGGAGGTGGAGTAAGCATCCTTCTCCCCTTGCGGGAGAAGGTGGCAGCCGAAGGCTGACGGATGAGGGGTCGCACCAGCGGCGCCATTAGTCCGTGGCCAGTTTGGCGTCGGCTGCGGTGAGGATCACCGCGATAACCTCTTGCGGGCGGTTCTCGATCTGCTGGTTGGGAAACCTCAGAACCCGGAATCCCTGCTCGGTCAGCCAGGCGTCCCGCGCCAGGTCGGAAGCGCTACCTTCATGCTGCGGACCGTCGGCCTCGACGATCAACCTGTGCCTCAGGCAGATGAAATCGACGATGTATCGGCCGATCGTGAACTGACGGCGGAACTTAAGATTCTGCAGCCGGCGGTTGCGCAGGAGTTTCCAGAGGCGGCGTTCGTAGAGGACGGGCTTATGCCGCATCTCCTTCGCACGCTGTCGGAGCCATTCGTCCATAGGTCGTTTGAAACATGACTGCGTCGGTCTGTCGAGAGAGCGGTGCGACCCCTCATCCGACCTCGCTGCGCTCGGCCACCTTCTCCCGCAAGGGGAGAAGGAATTTCTAGACCGTCCCGATCGTCCTCAACCGCGCCCGCGGGTGGACCTCGTTCTGGCTCATGACGACCGTCTGGCCGCGGAAGCGTTCGATGATCGAGCGGACGTAGGGGCGGATCTGCGGGCCGGTCAGCAGGACGGCGGTTTCGCCGGCCATGGCGGCGCGTTCGAAGACGTCGCGGACGGCGCGGATGAAGTCCTGCAGCCGTGACGGGGCCATGGCCAGCTGGCGGTCCTCGCCCTGGCCGATCAGGGCTTCGGAGAAGGCGGCTTCCCATTCCGGCGACAGGGTGACGATGGGCAGGGCCCCGTCGTCGCCCTTGTGCTGCCAGCACAGCTGACGGGCCAGACGGCCGCGGACGTGTTCGACCAGGGTGGTGACCGAGCTGGTGTGCGGGGCGGCTTCGGCCAGGCCCTCGAGGATGGCGCCGAGGTCGCGGATCGAGACCTTCTCGCGCAGCAGGGTCTGGAGCACCCGTTGCAGGGTGGTGACGGTGACGACGGACGGGATCAGTTCGTCGACCAGTTTCTTCTCTTCGGTCCCCAGTTCCTTCAGCAGCTTCTGCACCTCGGCATAGGAGAGCAGATCGGCCATGTTCTCCTTGAGGATTTCGGTCAGGTGGGTGGTCAGCACCGTCGAGGGGTCGACGATGGTGTAGCCGCGGAAGGTCGCTTCCTCGCGCAGGCTTTCGTCGATCCAGGTGGCGGGCAGGCCGAAGGCGGGTTCCTTGGTGTGTTCGCCCGGCAGTTCGACCTGACGGCCGGCGGGATCCATGGCCATCAGCGAGCCGAGACGGACCTCGCCCTGCCCGGCCTCCATCTCCTTGATGCGGATGGCGTAGCCCTGGGTGCCCAGGCGCATGTTGTCGAGGATGCGGACCGACGGCATGACGAAGCCGTACTCCTGGGCCAGCGAGCGGCGCAGGGCGCGGACCTGATCGGTCAGGCGACGGCCCTCCAGATCATTGATCAGGGACAGCAGGGAATAGCCCAGCTCGATCTTGACCTCATCGATGGACAGGGCGGTGCCGATCGGCTCCTCGACATCCTCGCGGGGACCGGTGGCGGTGGCGGCCATCTCGGCCTCGGTCGGCTTGGGCTTGAGCCGCTGCCGGCCCAGACGCCAGGCCATGAAGCCCGTGCCGAGGGCCAGGGCCGCGAAGGGGAGCAGCGGCATGCCGGGGATCAGGCCGATCAGGCCGGCGGCGGCCGAGACGACGCCGAGGCTGACGGGGTTGGTGGCCAGCTGGGCGACCAGGGCCTTGTCGGCCGTGCCCTCGACGCCCGCCTTGGAGACGAGGAAGCCGGCGGCGATGGAGATGATGATGGCGGGGACCTGGGTCACCAGACCGTCGCCGATGGTCAGGGCGACGTAGGAATTGGCCGCGTCGCCGATGCTCATCCCATGCTGGAGCGTGCCGATCAGGATGCCGCCGATGGCGTTGATGAAGACGATGATCAGGCCGGCCACGGCGTCGCCGCGGACGAATTTCGAGGCGCCGTCCATGGCCCCGAAGAAGGTCGATTCCTGCTCCAGCTCCTTGCGGCGGCGCTTGGCCGTGTCCTCGTCGATCAGGCCGGACGACAGGTCGGCGTCGATGGCCATCTGCTTGCCCGGCATGGAGTCCAGGGTGAAGCGGGCGGACACTTCCGCGATGCGGGTCGAGCCCTTGGTGATGACGACAAAGTTCACCACCAGAATGATGGCGAAGATGATGATGCCGATGATGAAGCTGCCGCCCATCATCAGGGCGCCGAAGGCCTGGATGACCTGACCGGCCCCATCCGTGCCCTCGTGACCGTGGCTGAGCACCAGCCGCGTCGAGGCCAGGTTCAGACCCAGCCGGAACAGGGTCGAGACCAGCAGCACCGTGGGGAAGATGGCGAAGTCCAGCGGCCGCTTCATCATCACCGCGGTCATGAGGATCAGCACGCTGGAGACCAGCGACAAGGCCAGCAGCACGTCCATCAGGAAGGACGGGATCGGCAGGATCAGCAGCAGGATGACGCCGATGACGCCGACGGCCATGGCCACCTCGCCGCGCGCGACCCAGCCCAGCATGTCGCGACCGCTGGGCCGGGCCATGCCGTCGCGCATCATGGTCGAGGCGGGGATATCGGTCATGCGCGGCCGAGCGCGGAGAGAGCGATACGGGTGGCGTCGGCGATGGCCGCCTCACGCTGCTGTTCGGTCGATGTCCGCGCGCCGTGGAAATAGGCGGTGATGATCATGGGTCCGCCCGACGGCGGCCAGGCCAGACCGATGTCGTTCGTCGGACCGTAGCCGCCGGTCCCGGTCTTGTGCGCCAGTCGCCAGCCGGCGGGCAGACCGGCCTTCAGGCGGTTCGGGCCGGTGGGCGTGGCGACCATCCAGTCCAGCAACAACGTCCGGGACGACGCCGTCAGCGGTGTGTCGCGGCGCACGAAAAGACGATGGATATTCCGGGCGGACTGGGCTGGCGTGATGGTGTCCTTGTCGCCATCCAGCCGGTTCATTTCCGGCTCGATCCGATCGACGCGCGTGTCGGTATCGCCGATGCCGCGGTAGAAGCCGCGCAACCGTTCCAGCCCGCCGAGTTCACGGATCAGGATGTTGGCCGCCGGATTGTCGCTGAGGCCGACGGTGGCCTCCATCAATTGCTGGATCGTCAGGGTTCCGCCGACCGCAGGTTCGGTGACGGGCGCGTGGTTGACCATGTCGGCGGCGGTCACCGGGATGGCCCGGTCGAGGCGTTCTTCATCCGCCTGAACCCGCAGCAGCGTCGCGGCGGCGAGATACATCTTGAAAGTCGAGCAATAGACGAACCGCTCGTCCGCGCGCCATGCGACCCGCGCGTCGGCGTCGACGTCATGGGCGACGAAACCGAGGCGGCCGTCATGCCGGGCCTCGAGGGCGGACAGGTCGAAGGTGACCGGATCCCGTGGCAGGGTCGGGGCCGCCGGCTCGGCGGCGGGCCGCGAACAGCCCGCCACGCCCAGCGCGCCGAGGCCGGTCAGGACGCTTCTGCGGTCCGTTCCCACGGGCATGATCAGGCGGCCGCGTAGCCGGAGGCCGCCACGCCGCTCTGCGGGGCGATGATCTGGACGCCTTCGTCGGCGTATTCGTTCAGCTTGTTGCGCAGGGTGCGGATCGAGATGCCCAGGATGTTGGCCGCATGGGTGCGGTTGCCGAGGCAGTGCGACAGGGTGTCGAGGATCAGCGTCTTCTCCATCTGCGCCACCGTCTGGCCGACGTGGGCGCGGGTGACGGCGTCGGCGGTCTGGGCGGCGCGGGTGGCGGGGTTGTCATAGCCGGCGGCGCCGTGGGAGCCGGCGCTGAGCGGCTGGCCGTCCGGCAGGCGGATGGCCTCGACGTCGATCTCGGGACCGACCGCCAGAAGCACGGCGCGGTGCATGGCGTTCTCCAGCTCGCGGACGTTGCCGTTCCAGCGGTGCGAGACCAGGGCGCGGCGAGCCTCAAGCGAGATCGGCCGCGCCGGCACGCCGTTGGCGGCGGCGTATTTCTTGACGAAGTGATCGGCCAGCACGGAGATGTCGCCGGGCCGCTCGCGCAGGGCGGGCAGGCGCAGGTTCACCACGTTCAGGCGGTAGAGCAGGTCTTCGCGGAACGTGCCCTCGGCCACCGACTTGGCCAGGTCGCGGTTCGAGGTGGCGATGATGCGGATGTTGACCGGCACGGGCTTGGTCCCGCCGACACGGTCGATGACCCGCTCCTGGATCGCGCGCAGCAGTTTGGCCTGCAGGCGGACGTCCATCTCCGAGATTTCGTCCAGCAGCAGGGTGCCGCCGTCGGCTTCCTCGAACTTGCCGATGCGGCGTGCCATGGCGCCGGTGAAGGCGCCCTTCTCGTGCCCGAACAGCTCGGATTCCAGCAGGTTGTCGGGAATGGCGGCGCAGTTGACGCTGATGAAGGGGCGCTCGGCGCGCTTGGAGCCGGCGTGGAGGTAACGGGCCATCACCTCCTTGCCGACGCCGCTTTCGCCGGTGATCAGGATGGAGGCCTCGGACCGGGCGACCTGGTCGGCCAGCATGATGACCGCCTTCATCGACGGATCGGCCGAGATCAGCGGCCGGTCGTCGTCAGCGACGGCGGACAGGACCGCCGCGATCAGATCGGCCTCGGGCGGCAGGGGGATGAACTCCTTGGCCCCGGCCCGGATGGCGGCCGCTGCGTCGCTGGCGTCGGCGTCGACGCCGCAGGCGACCACGGGAACATGGATCCGCTCGGCCTCGTTGGCCGCGATCAGGGCGGCGATGTCGATGCGGTAGTCGACCATCAGCAGGTCGGCGCCCTGCCCTCGACGGAGCTGCTCCGTCGCCTGATCGCCGCGCTCGACGTGGCTGACCTTGGCGCCGTGCGCCATGGCCATCTTCACCGCCGTCGCCAGCTGCCCGCTGAGCCTGCCCACTACCAGAAGCCGCATCGGTCTTCTCCTCTAATCTCTACGCACGATCCGGCCGCCGATCAGGCGCCGGAGTCCTCGGTCTTGATGATTTCCGTCATGGTCACGCCGAGCCGGTCCTCGACGACGACGACCTCCCCGCGGGCGACCAGACGGTTGTTGACGAAGATGTCGATGGCCTCGCCGACCTTGCGGTCCAGTTCCAGCACGCTGCCGCGGTTGAGCTTGAGCAGCTGGGCCACGGACATGTGGGCCTTGCCCAGAACCGCCGAGATGTTCACGGGCACGTCGAAGACGGGCGTCAGGTCGTGCGCCGTCTTGTCGGTCGGATCATCGTGGACGGTGATGGCGGCGGAGTCCGGGAACTCCTCCAGGGCCATGGTGTCGGACGCCATTACGGCCTCCCTTCCATTGTCGATTCAGGGGTGAGGTTTTCGGCATGCCCGGCCTCGGCGGCCAGGGCGGAGTTGAGGGCTTCGCTCATGCGGGCGAAGGCTTCCTCGGGATCGAAGGCGGCGCGGCCGTCCGACCATTCCAGCTGGAAGGCGGCCGCGGCCATGGTCGGGTCGGTGCGGAAGGCGACGATGCCCGAGAAGCCGGCGTCGGCGCACAGCTGCTGGATCCGGGCGTGGGTCGTCTCGGTGAGGTCGCCGGTGCGGATGACCAGCCGCGGCGAGGCGTCGATCTCCTGCCCCAGGGCCTCCAGCGCGGCCTGCAGCGGCGCTTCGGGATAGCGGTCGAGGGCGGAGGCGCAGACCACGCGGGCGGCGGCAAGCGCCAGTTCGGCGGCCTGCCGGCGATGCTGCTGGGCGACCTGGGCCAGGGCGGGGGCGGCGGCGGTCAGGGCCTGGGCGATGGCGGACAGGGCCATGGTCTGGATGCTGTCGACTTCCGCCAGCGCCTCATTGCGGGCGTCGAGCCGGGCCTGGGCGACCATGGCGTCGACCTCGGCCGGGCCGTAGGCGCGTTTGATCGGGCGGAAGGCGGCGGCCGCGTTCACGACGACGCCCGCGGCGTCGAACTCGGTGTCGAAGGCGAAGGGGGTGCTGAGGGGCTGGTGGGTCATGTCAGTAGATCAACTCGTCGTCGCCGCCCTGGCCGACCAGCATGATCTCGCCCTTGGCGGCGAGATCCTTGGCGACCTGGACCATGGCCATCTGGGCCTGGTCGACGTCCTTGAGGCGGACCGGACCCATGGACTCCATGTCCTCGCGCATGATCTTGGCGGCGCGCTCGGACATGTTGGAGAAGAACATTTCGCGCAGGGCCTCCGACGAGCCCTTGAGGGCCAGGCCGAGGGAGTCCTTCTCGACCGCGCGCAGCAGGGTCTGGATGCCGCCGGGGTCCAGCTTGGACAGATCCTCGAACACGAACATCAGGGCGCGGATGCGTTCGGCGGCCTCGCGGTTGCGCTCCTCGAGGGCGCCGATGAAGCGGGCCTCGGTCTGGCGGTCGAAGCTGTTGAAGATGTCGGCCATCATCTCGTGGCTGTCGCGCTTGGACGTGCGCGCCAGGTTGGACATGAATTCGGTCCGCAGGGTCTGTTCGATCTTGTCGAGGATCTCGCGCTGCACCGGCTCCATGCGCAGCATGCGCTGGA
>CAYNNT010000057.1:0-19091 GCA_964398675.1 uncultured Brevundimonas sp. | reverse complement strand
AAATGTCCTGGACCAAGAAGAACGTCCACCCCGGCAAGATCGTCTCGACCTCGCAGGAAGTCGATGTGGTCGTGCTGGACGTCGACGCCTCCAAGCGCCGCATCTCGCTGGGCCTCAAACAGGCCCAGGACAATCC
The DNA here is from genome assembly GCA_964398675.1 of uncultured Brevundimonas sp. Taxonomy (GTDB): domain Bacteria; phylum Pseudomonadota; class Alphaproteobacteria; order Caulobacterales; family Caulobacteraceae; genus Brevundimonas. The sequence continues at coordinate 18,955 of CAYNNT010000057.1, read as the reverse complement.
GTGGGACGCCTTCGTGGCCGCCAACCCGATCGGCTCGACCGTCGAGGGCGAGGTCAAGAACGCCACCGAGTTCGGCCTGTTCATCGGCCTGGACAACGACATCGACGGCATGGTGCACCTGTCCGACCTGGACTGGAACGTCTCCGGCGAGGAAGCCATCCAGCGCTACCGCAAGGGCGAAACCGTCAAGGCCAAGGTGCTGGACGTCGACGTCGAGAAGGAACGCGTCTCGCTCGGCATCAAGCAGCTGGGCGGCGATCCGATGGAAGGCGACACCTTCAAGAAGGGCCAGCAGGTCACCGTCACCGTGACGTCGATCGAAACCGGCGGCATCGAGGTCAAGTTCGGTGAAGAGGACGCTCCGGCGACCGCCTTCATCCGCAAGTCCGACCTGTCGCGCGACCGCGCCGATCAGCGCACCGAGCGCTATTCGGTCGGCGATCGCGTCGACGCCATGGTCACCGGCATCGACAAGGCCTCGCGCCGCGTCTCGGTGTCGATCAAGGCCCTGGAAATGAAGGACGAGACCGCGGCGATCGAACAGTTCGGTTCGTCCGACTCGGGCGCCTCGCTGGGCGACATCCTCGGCGCAGCGCTTCGCGAGAAGGCCGGCTCGAAGGAATAGGCCTCTAGCCGCTAGCGACCGCGTCGCGAGCACAGGCCACAAGAAGGAAGGCGGCCGGAGCAATCCGGCCGCCTTTTTCGTGGCCGTGAGCCGTATCTCATTGACGGTCCCGCCCGGCTCTGCGCCCGTTAACGGACATTTCCGCGCTGAATCCGCCCCGGGGGCCTTTTTCCCCCGACAGGTGAAGGCTAGGGTGGGGCCGCATCCTGCGTTCGGATGCACCCGTAAGCGTCCCGAACGCGTGAACCAGGGCGGGGGCCTGACCAGATGATCAAGTCAGAGCTGATCGAGAAGCTCGCAGCCGAAAACACCCACCTGACCCACGCCGAGGTCGAGCGGGTGGTCAATATCGTCCTCGGGCGAATGGTGGATTCACTGGGCGACGGCGGCCGTGTCGAGCTTCGCGGCTTCGGCGCCTTTTCGGTGCGCGGCCGTCCGGCGCGGGCCGGACGCAATCCCCGGACCGGCGAGACCGTCGACGTGCCCGCCAAGGCCGTGCCGTTCTTCAAGAGCGGCAAGGAGCTGCGCGAGCGGCTGAACGCCGGGGACGCCTGACTTCGCCATGGGAATCGTTACCGAATTCAAGGATTTCATCTCGCGCGGCAATGTCATCGACCTGGCGGTCGGCGTCATCATCGGCGCGGCGTTCGGCAAGATCGTCACCAGCCTGGTCGAACAGGTGGTCATGCCGCCGATCGGCCTGCTGCTGGGCAAGGTCGATTTCTCGAACCTGAAATGGGTGCTGTCGCCCGAGGATCCGGCCACCGAGGCGATCGAGGAAGTGGCCATCCAGTACGGCGCCTTCATCAACACCCTGATCCAGTTCGCCATCGTCGCTTTTGTGATCTTCCTGATGGTCAAGGCGATCAACAAGCTGCGCCGCGAGAAGGCGGCGGAGCCCGAGGCGCCCGCCGCGCCGACCGCGACCGAGGCCCTGCTGGCCGAAATCCGCGATGAACTGAAGGCCCGCCCCCGGGCCTAGGACGCCGTCACGCCGCCGTCGCCGCCATGTGAGGCTCGGAAGGCGCGCGGACGGGCGCCTGCGCCCTGGCCGGCACGGGCCTGAGGCACATGGCGTAGTCGCCGTCATAGGGGGTCGGCGACCACAGGGCCGGATCCGGACCGCCGGGCGCGAACCGCGCATGGCAATGCCCCCAGCCGCCCTCGCGCCGCGTGCGCCGGGCGTGGTCGCCCAGTCGCTCCAGCAGACGGGGACTGACCATCTGGATGCGCAGCTTGGCCGCGCCCATCCGGCGGGCGCTGTCCTTCAGGGCGTCCAGCAGGGCCGGAATGGCCGTGACGTCGTCGGCCAGGGCCTCGATGTCGAGAATTTCGAGAACCGGCGGCTCGAGGATGTTGGACTTGGCCATCATGGCCATGGCGTAGCCGGTGATCCCGGCCCCCCGGTTGAAGGCGAGCACCAGCGGCGCATCGGTCAGATCGGGATCGGCCAACCGCCAGCGGAGAACCTCGGGACTCCGGTCGGCCAGCAGTCGGCCTTCGGCGCGCAAGGCCGCCCAGAAGGCGGCATATCGCGATTGATCGCGGAAATCGCTGAGCACCGTCACGCCTTGCGGCAAGTCCAGCCGGGGCTTTGCCGACAGGCGGCGGTTCAGCAGCCGCTCGCCCCAGCGGGACACGACTTCGGGCGCCAGCTGGTGGGCCGCGCGGTAAAGCCGGCCGCAGGCCAGGGTCACGGGATTGATGATCCAGCTCAGTTTCAACGCATGGGTCGGTTCCGGCCAGGCCTGCATGCCGTGACGGGCGTACAGGGGCTGGGACCGGCGGTTGGCGTTGAAGACCCAGGCGGCGAACATGCTGGGCTGGCCGGCGAAGGCGTCGAGCATGGCCTTGCTGGCCCCGCGAACCGGCGGGGTGACGATGACCGAGAAGCCCGTGGCGCCGTGCAGGGGCTGATCCTTCAGCCAGAACCGCTGGACCAGATTGCCGACATGTCCGGCCGGCTGGCCGTCCGGACCGTCGACGACCCAGCCTGCGGGTGCGCCCGTGCTGAGGCGCGCCGGGTTGGCATGCAACCAACGCCAGCCGTCCAGTGACCGTTCGGGCCAGCCCACATGGCGGTGCAACGCCTGGAGAGCTGGAAAGTCCGCTTCGGTTGTTGGACGGCTGGTCATGGCAGGCGGGCGTCTCGTTATGGAGCGAAGGCTGCCCCATGGAGGCTTCCGCTGCATCAGCCGGGCCATTGAGACACAAAGACGTAACGTTCGGATTGAGGTTTGACTCCCGGACGATTTGGAACAAAGAGTGAACAATCTGATTTCCGGACTCCCATGACCCCCGCTCACCCGCCTTCCGCAGACCCCTGGCCCGAGCGGCCCGCGCCGCTGGAAGAGGCGTGCGCGGCCGGGCCGCGGGACATGGCGGCCCTGCTGCTGTTCGCCCTGTCGCGGCGGATCGGGGACGACCGGCGGCCGGTTCTGGTGACCGCGCCGCGGGTCTGGTTCGCCGAGCATGGACGGCCGTACGGACCGGGCGCGGCGGGCGTTCCGCTGATCCTGGCCCCGACCACGACGGCGGCCGAGGCGCTGTGGACCCTGGAACAGGCCCTGCGGTCCGGGGCCGTGGCCCTGGCGCTGGGGGCGGTGGACGGTGCGACCCTGGCCCAGACGCGGCGGCTGGATTTCGCGGCGAAACAGGGCGAGGCGGTCGGTCTGGTCCTGCCCCGGCAGCTGGACGGGCTGAGCGCGGCGCGGCGACGCTGGCGCATCTCGACCTTCGAAAGCGCGACGGACCCCGACGATCCCCGGGCGCCCGGTCCGGCGCGGCTGGTCGCCGAACTGGTGCGCGGCCGGGGCGAGCGGCCCGGCGCCTGGATGCTGGAGCAGGATGATGAGACGCATCGTCTCCGTCTGGCTGATCGACTGGCCGGTGACGGTCTGGCGGCGATCGGCCACGCGGGCGCGCCGTCCGGCCTCGCCGCCTGACCCCGCCCTTGATCCGCAGAACCCGTTCGCCCTGATCCTGAAGAACAGCCGGGGCGCGGCGGTCCTGTATGCGCTCAATCCGGCCGCGCGCCGGGCCGGTCTGCGCCGGGGCCAGACCCAGGCCGACGCCCGGGCCATGATCCCGCACCTGATCTGCAAGCCCGTCGACCCCGAGGCCGACGCCCGCGCCCTGACGGCGCTGGCGGTCTGGGCCGAGCGCTGGTCGCCGTCGGTCAGCCTCGACCCGGCAGGCGAGGGGCTGGAGGGCCTGTTTCTCGACGTCACCGGCGCGACCCATCTGTTCGGCGGCGAAGCGGCGCTGCTGGCCCAGATCCGGGACCGGCTGGCGGAGGCCGGCGCGCGGGCGCGCGTGGCCGTGGCCCCGACGCCGGGCGCGGCCTGGGCCCTGGCGCGCTGGGGCGAGGCGGGGGGCGAGGTTGGGGGCGAGGGCGCGATCGCGGACGAGGAGACCGTCCGGGACCGGCTGGCGCCCCTGCCGGTCGAGGCCTTGCGGATCGACGACCGGACCCTGACCCAGGCGCGGCGGTTCGGGCTGAAGCGGATCGGCGACCTCTATCCCATGCCACGCGCCGGGCTGGCGCGCCGGTTCCGCGACGGGGCGGGGGTGGGGCTGGTGCAGCGGCTGGATCAGGTGCTGGGGTTCGCCGGCGAGGCCCTGACCCCGGTGCGGCCGCCGCCGAAATACCGGGCCTGGCGGACCTGGATGGAGCCGGTCGAGGATATCGAGGGCGTGGCGGCGCGGCTGGCGGAGCTGGCCGCCGACCTGTCCGCGCCGCTGGTGCGCGACGGACAGGGGGCGAAGGCCCTGACCCTGACCGGCTTCCGCTCGGACGGGGGGACCACAAGTCTGTCGGTGCGGATGGGCCGGCCGGGGCGGGACGCGGGCATCTGGCTGCGGCTGTTCCGCGAGGCGGGGCTGGGGCGGCTGGAACTCGGCTTCGGCCTCGACGCCCTGATGCTGACCGCCGATGCGGTCGAGGCGATGACGGCGCGGCAGGGGGCGCTGGAGAGCGAGGCCGAGGCGAAACAGGCCGAGAGTCTGGCCGCCCTGATCGACCGGCTGACGGCGCGGCTGGGCGAGGACCGGGTGCTGACGCCCGAGCCGGTGGACAGCTGGATTCCGGAACGGGCCGAGCGCTGGCGGCCGGCGCTGGGCCGGTCGCCGGCGGCGGCGACCGGCGATGGGGGACGCCGCCCCATCCTGTTGCTCGACCCGCCCGAGCCGGTGGAGGCCATCGCCGAACTGCCCGACGGCGCCCCGGCCCGGTTCACCTGGCGCAGGCTGTCGCGGCGGGTGACGCGCGCCGACGGGCCCGAGCGGCTGTCGCCCGAATGGTGGCGGCCCCGCCCCGACGACCGGCAGGTGCGCACCCGCGACTACTATCGCGTCGAGGATGACGCGGGCGGCCGCTACTGGCTGTTCCGCGAAGGTCTGTACGGCCGCGAGTTTTCCGGCGACCCGGAGGAGCGGGCGCCCTCGTGGTGGATGCACGGGGTGCTGCCGTGAACGGCTGGGACGGCGACTATGCCGAGCTCGGGGCCATGACCAATTTCAGCTTTCTGGAGGGGGCGTCGCATCCGGGCGAGCTGATGATGCAGGCGAAGGCGCTGGGTCTGGCCGCCGTCGGCGTGGCCGACCGCAATACGCTGGCGGGGATGGTGCGGGCGCTGATGGGGGCGGAGGACGTCGACCTCCCGCTGGTCGTCGGGTCGCGGCTGGGCTTCACCGACGGGACGGAGCTGATCGTCTTCCCGCGCGACCGGGCCGCCTACGGCCGGCTGTGCCGCCTGCTGTCGCTGGGCAAGAGCGAGGCCTTCTCCTCCCCCTCGGGGGAGGGGGACCATCCGGAGCCGCAGGCGAAGGATGGTGGAGGGGCTGGTGGCGGCCACCACGACCCCTCCACCGCTTCGCGGTCCCCCTCCCCACTGCGTGGGGAGGACCGGATCGCAAAAGCCGAGACGCGGCTGACCTTTGAACAGGCCGCAGCCATGGGCGAAGGCATGATCGCGCTCGCCCCCGCGCCGGAACGGCCCGATGCGGCCTTCGAGGCGCGGCTGGCGGCGTGGCGACGGCGCTGGCCGGACGAGCTGTATCTGGCCGCGGCGCCGCTGTGGCGCGGGGATGACCGCCGGCGGCTGAACCGGCTGGCGGCCATGGCGCATCGCACGGGGGCGCCGATGATCGCGACCAATGCGGTGCTGTACCACCACCCCGAGCGGCGGACGCTGCAGGACGTCCTGACCTGCATCCGCGAGGGGACGACGATCGACAGGGCGGGGCGGCGGCTGCAGGCCAACGCCGAACGGCATCTGAAACCGCCGGTCCAGATGGCGCGGCTGTTCCGGGGGCATGAGGCGGCGCTGGCGCGGACCATGGCGGTGGCGCGGGCCTGCACCTTCTCGCTTCGGGAGCTTAGCTATCAGTACCCGGACGAACCGGTGCCGCCGGGCTATTCCGCCCAGGGCTGGCTGGCCCGGCTGACGCTGAAGGGGGCCCGGTCGCGCTGGCCCGGCGGCGTTCCGAAGGCGATCCGGGCGATCATCCTGAAGGAGCTCCGGCTGGTGCGGGAGCTGAAATACGCCCCCTATTTCCTGACCGTCCACGACATCGTCGCCTGGGCCCGCGCCCGGCCCGATCCGATCCTGTGCCAGGGGCGCGGCTCGGCGGCCAATTCGGTGATCTGCTTCTGTCTGGGCATCACCAATGTCGACCCCACCCGGCAGGAGGTGCTGATCGAGCGGTTCATTTCCTCGAACCGGTCCGAGCCGCCCGACATCGACGTCGATTTCGAACACGAGCGGCGCGAGCAGGTGATGCAATATGTCTATCAGCGCTACGGCCGCGACCGGGCGGGGATCGTGGCGACCATCATCCACTACCGGCCGCGCTCGGCGATCCGCGACGTGGGCAAGGCCCTGGGCCTGACCGAGGACGTCACCGCCCGCATGGCCGACACCGTCTGGGGGTCCTGGGGCTCGGAGGTGAAGGACGAGCACGTCGACCGGGCGGGCCTGAGCCGCGACGACGTGCGGATGAAGCTGGCCCTCGAACTGACGGCCGAGCTGATCCAATTCCCCCGCCACCTGAGCCAGCACGTCGGCGGCTTCGTGCTCAGCCAGACCCCGCTGATCGAGATCGTGCCCATCGGCAATGCGGCCATGGCCGACCGGACCTTCATCGAATGGGACAAGGACGACATCGACTTCCTCAAGCTGATGAAGGTCGATGTGCTGGCGCTGGGCATGCTGACGGCGATGAAGCGGGCCTTCCGCATGATCGGCGAGACCTATGGCCGGCCCCTGCCCGACACCGCCGCCGTGCCGGTCGAGCGGCGCGGGGTCTATCGCATGCTGTGCAAGGCGGATTCCGTGGGCGTCTTCCAGGTCGAGAGCCGGGCCCAGATGTCGATGCTGCCGCGGCTGCGGCCGGTGGAGTTCTACGATCTGGTGGTGCAGGTGGCCATCGTCCGGCCCGGCCCGATCCAGGGCAAGATGGTGCACCCCTATCTGCAGCGGCGGCTGGAACGACGGACCCATGAGGCGCGGCACGGCGCGGGCAGCTACCGCTTCTCCATGCCGGGCTCGGCCGCCGATCCGGACGAACTGGCCAATGTGCTGCGCAAGACCCTGGGCGTGCCCCTGTTCCAGGAACAGGCGATGAAGATCGCCATGGTCGCGGCCGAGTTCACCGGCGAGGAGGCCAACGGCCTGCGCCGGGCCATGGCCACCTTCCGGCACAACGGCACCATCGGCAATTTCGAGGAGAAGATGGTCGGGCGGATGATCGCGCGCGGCTATGACGCCGAATTCGCCCAGAACTGTTTCAACCAGATCAAGGGCTTCGGCGAATACGGCTTCCCCGAGAGCCACGCCTGTTCCTTCGCCCATCTGGTCTATGTCTCGGCCTGGGTGAAATGGCTGTACCCCGACGTCTTCGCCGCCTGTCTGCTGAACAGCCAGCCGATGGGCTTCTACGCCCCGGCCCAGATCGTCCGCGACGCGCGCGAGCACGGGGTCGAGGTGCGGCACCCCGATGTGAACGCCAGCCACTGGGACGCGACCCTGGAGCCGCGCCCGCGCCGCCGGCGGCGGGCGTTGCGGCTGGGGATGCGGTCGATCGACGGGTTCAAGAGCGTCTGGGCGGAGGCGATCATGGAAGCGCGCGCCGAGGGGCCGTTCGCCGATCTGGACGACCTGCGCCGCCGCGCCGCCCTGACGCCCCCGGCTTTGGACCGGCTGGCCGAGGCGGACGCCTGTGGCTCGCTGGACCTGACGCGCCGGCAGGGGGTCTGGGCGGCCAGGGGGTCCGCGCCGGCGTCGTCCGCGCCCCTGTTCGAGGCCATGGGGCTGAACGAGGCCGACGGCCGCCCGCCCGAGGCCCTGCCGCTGCTGGCCCCGTCGGAGGAGGTGGTCGGCGACTACCAGACCATCCGCCTGTCGCTGAAGGGCCATCCGGTCGCCTTCCTGCGCGACCGGCTGACGGGCGTCGGGGCCCTGACGGCGAAAGATTATCCGGGACTGGCGAACGGGCGCCGGGTCGCGGTCGGCGGGGTGGTGCTGGTCCGCCAGCGGCCCGGCACGGCCAAGGGCGTCTGCTTCATGACCGTGGAGGACGAGACCGGCGTGGCCAATCTGGTGATCTGGCCCGATGTGTTCGAGCAGTTCCGGCCGGTCGCGATGGGCGCGCGCATGGTGCTGGCGCGGGGCAAGGTGCAGACGGCCGAGGGCGTGACCCATCTGGTCGTCGACCATCTGGAGGACTGGACCCCGATGCTGGGCCAGCTGACCCCGGACGCCGCGCCGGGCTCAGGCCACGCCCCGGCGCGCGGGCGACATCCGAGGGATGTGCAGGTGCTGCCGGGGTCGCGGGATTTTCATTGAGGGGGGCGCGGTCCTTGTCATCCCCGACGAACCCCGGCGAAGGCCGGGGGGAGATCGGGGACGGGACGAGCCTTCCATCTGTCCCTCCCGGACAGCCCGCAGGGCTGCGCCGGGAGCAGGGTGGGCACCGCGCCGGGCCTGACCCGTCTCCCGGCTCGCTGCTGAAGCAGCGTCCGGGAGGAGGAGGTAGTGGGGGGGAGCGTCCCGGATCGCCACTGCGCGGCGTCCGGGATGACAATTTTTATCAGGCCTCGGAGACTTGGGCTTCCGCATAGTCCCGGCGCATCCCGGTCTCCCGCTCTTTCGGCGCGATGTGGACGATCAGGGTCTGATCCAGCTCCACCTTTTCATGCATGGCGCAGAAGCCTGCGAACCAGAAGACCTCGGAAAGCGGCTCGTCGTTGTGCCACGTCGTCATGACGTGCCGGTCCTCGGGAATGTCGTTGAAGTCGAAGGCCACGAGAAGCGCCTCGTCTATGTCATCGTGCCAGGCTTCGCAGTCCGTTCCCCACGCAAGCGCGTAAAGGCAGCCGCTGCGGACCAGCCAACCCGTGACGAGGGCTCGCCAATCCGCATCGACGGACTGATCAGCGACAATGATCGCCTTGAAGGGAGCCCCGCCCTCGCGCTCGGGCGGTTTCCGGCCTTCAGGCAGGTGCAGGTAGTCGACGCTCATTGCTGCGACCCCCTCTTACCCCCGCCGCTGAAACCGCCACTTCCACACCCGGTACCCCACGATCGGCGCAAACCCGCACACCAGCGCGGCGATCAGCACCGTCCAGAAGCCGCCGCCGAGGCCGTATTCGCCGACCGCCGCCCCGACCCCGGCCGCCAGAAGCGGGCCGAGCCAGGGCAGCCAGTACGGGGGCTTAGGCATCCACCTTGATGACGCCGCGCCGGATCTGATCCAGCTCGATGGAGTCGAACAGGGCCTGGAAATTGCCCTCGCCGAACGCCTGGTTGCCCTTGCGCTGGATGATCTCGAAGAAGATCGGACCGAAGGTGTCCTGGGTGAAGATCTGCAGCAGCAGGCCGTCCTCGTCCGAGCCGTCGATCAGGATGCGGTTCAGCCGCATCCGGGCCACGTCCTCGCCGTGGTTGGGGAGGCGTTTGTCGATCAGGTCGAAATAGGTCTCGATCGTATCCTGGAACGGGATGCCGCGACGCTTCATCTCCTCGACGGTCTCGAAGATGTTGTCGGTGGCCAGGGCGATGTGCTGGATGCCCTCGCCGTTGTAGCGACGCAGGAACTCCTCGATCTGGGAGCTGTCGTCCTGGCTTTCGTTCAGGGGGATGCGGATGGCGCGGTCGGGCGCGATCATCGCCTGGGACAGCAGGCCGGTCGCCTTGCCCTTGATGTTGAAATATTTCTGCTCCTCGAAGGCGAAGACGTCACCGTAGAAGCCGGACCAGGTGCGCATCTGGCCGCGCCGGACGTTGTGGGTCAGGTGGTCGAGGCTGAACAGGCCGACCGAATTCTTGCGCTCGGACTCTTCCCAGCCCTCGATCTCGTCCCAGCCGTCGTAGAGGGAGCCCGCCTCGCCATAGGCGTCGATGATGTAGAGCAGCGAGCCGCCGATGCCCTGCAGCACATAGGGATAGCCGCCGGCCAGGGCGCCGCCCTCGTGACCCTCGGCCGGCTTGGCGCCGCGCGACACCGCGCCTTCGAAGGCCGCCTTCGCGTCGGTCACGCGGAAGGCCATGCCGTTGGCCGAGGGGCCGTGCTCGGTCGCGAACGCAGCGGCCTGACCCCTGGGCGAGCGGTGGACCAGCATGGTGATGTCGCCCTGCTTCAGGCGCACGACGTCATTGGCCGGGTTCACATGGGTGGCCGTGAAGCCCATCAGCTCCAGCCGCGCGACCATGGCCGCCGGATCGGGGCCGGTGAACTCGACGAACTCGAAGCCGTCAACGCCGAGCGGGTTTTCCTTGTCGAGGCGGGCGGCCGCTTCGGTTTGGGGCGCGTCGTGCATGGGGGCGTCTCCTGAAAGCGCGTGTCGGCGTTGGCCGCCGTTTGTCGGGCGGAACCTAGGGGCGGAGAGGCGCGAAGGGAAGGCGGGGCGTAGTCACAGGACCGGGAGCCTCACCCGCACCCCGCAAAGGCGGCCAGGGCGGCGTCGAAAATCACCTCTTCCCACGGGGCGGCGGCCGAGCGCGCGCCCGACAGGCCCTCGCCGTCGCGGGGCGTGCCGGAGATCATATATGCCAGGGTGCGGCCGTCCCGCCGGTTCCAGAACAGGCCGGACTGCAGGCCATAGGCGATGCCGAAATGACCGCGCCAGTCCCGCGAATCGGGACCCAGGAAGGCGTCGCCCTCCCGCCCCGTCAGGATGTGCACCGACAGACCATAGCTCTGGAGCAGGCCCCGGTCCGGATCGCCGTTCGGGGTTGCGGGATCCCAGGTCCAGAGCGGCATCCCCATGCGTTCGATGGTCTCGGGCGCGACCATCCCCGGAACGCCGTCATGACCGGCAAACGACCGCGCCAGACGGTCGAGGTCGCGGACCGAGGCGCGCAATCCGCCTTGGGGTGAGAAGACAAAGCCGTTCTCGCCCGGGACATAGTCATCCGCCGTCAGACCCGGTGCCTCGGCCGGTGTGGTGACCCGGATGGCGGGGGCGGGGGCGACCTCGGCATCGACCTGCGGCTCCCAGACCCCGTCGACCGGCCGGCAGGAGGCGGAGGCGCGGGCACGGACGCTGTCCGGGACGCCGCTCCAGTTCAGCCCGCTGTCCAGCCCGAGCGGGTCCAGCGTCGTCCGCTTCAGGAAGCGGTCAAACCGCTCGCCGGACACCCGCTCGGCGATCTGGGCGAGGACGGCGAAATTGATGTCGGCATAGGCGAAGAATCCCGGCGGCTCGGAAGCGGGGGCGAACCAGCCGGCGTCGTCGAAATGCCGCCCGCCGGCTGTGAAGGCCTCGGCCAGATGGTGCCCGAGCGGGACCGGATAGCTGGGCCCGTTGCGCAGGCCCGAGGTGTGGCTGGCCAGCATGGCGGGGGTGATGCGGATGTCCGGATGGTCCGGATGGCGCAGGCGAAAGCCCGCCAGATCCCCGGCGTCGTCGTCGAGCGACAGGCGGCCGGCTTCGACCAGGGTCATGAGCGCGGTCATGGCCACCAGTTTGGTGATCGAGGCGATCCTCATCGGCGTGTCGAGGGTGAAGGCCCGGGTCTGCAGGGCGCCGTTGACCGTCAGCCGCCCCGATCCGTGGGCTTCTTCCAGCACCACCCGTCCGGCGCCGTCCCGGGCGATCACGCCGACGCCCATGACCGTGTCCGGCCGGGCCGGATCGGCCAGGGCTGCGAGCGTCGTCGTCCCGGTCCCGGCCCGGGCGGCGCCGCCGATCCAGGGCAGGACCGTGGCGGCGGCTATCAGGCTGCGGCGATCAGGGCGCACCGGTCAGGGCCGGCCCACCACTGAATCCACCGAGCCGGTGGTGACGGGGTGATAGCCGGGGCGGGCGCGGGCGTAGATGCGGGTGGCGATGGGTCGGCCCCAGTCGCCCTCGGCCCACAGGCTGGTGAACAGCGGCAGGACGAATTTGCGCCGGCCCATGGTGGTCAGGAAATGCTCCAGCGTCGGGACGGCGGGCTGATAGCGGTGCTGGACCGCGATCTGCAGCCAGGCGAACAGGACCTCGGCATTGCCTTCCTCGCGCAGCTTCAGCGTCGCTTCCAGATCGGCCAGCTGGGCCGGGGTCAGCCAGTCCGCGTCGCCGGTGCGGTCGGCCGGACGCCAGGCCAGGAAGCGCTGCCGCTCCTGGGTCGACCAGCCGGCCCAAGGCACGGCCGAGGCCGGGCCGCCGGCATCGAAGGCGGCGGCGGCCGCGTCGACCGGGGCGAAGGCGTTGGAGACCGGCGGCTGCCAGTTCGACGGCATGCCCGGCTGGTAGATCCAGGCGTCCATCATCAGCTGGTCTTCCATCGCGCGCGTCGTGACCAGATGCGTGCGGATGTCCTCGAGGAACAGTTCGGTGGTCATGGGCCGGAAGGCGTTGCGTTCGAAATAGCCCTTCAGCCAGGCGTCGAACCGCTCGCGGCCGACGATCCGTTCCATGGTGTGCAGGAAGGCGGCGCCCTTCTCATAGGCCACGTCGGTCAGGCCCTCGTCGGGGTCGCGACCCTCGAGGTTCAGCTTGAGCTTGGTGTCGGCCGGCGGCAGGCCCGCCATCTCCGACTGCAGGTCGCCCCAGCCGAGGGCGCGCAGCATCAGGGCGCGGTCCTCGCCATAGAGGGACTCCATGATCCGGTTCTCGAAATAGACGGTGAACCCCTCGTTCAGCCACATGTCGTTCCAGGTGGCGTTGGTGACGAGGTTGCCCGACCAGCTGTGCGCCAGCTCGTGGGCCACCAGCGAAACCAGCGACTGGTCGCCGGCGATGATCGTCGGGGTGGCGAAGGTCAGGCGCGGGTTCTCCATCCCGCCGAACGGGAAGGAGGGCGGCAGGACCAGAAGGTCGTACCGGCCCCAGCGGTAGGGGCCGTACAGCCGCTCCGCCGCATCGACCATGTCAGCCGTGGGCATCAGTTCCGCGCGGGCGGCGGCCAGACGCGAGGGCTCGGTGAAGACGCCGGTGCGCTCGTCGATGGCGGCGAAGGCCAGGTCGCCGACGCCCAGGGCGATCAGATAGGGCGGCACCGGATTGGTCATGCGGAAGCGCCAGGCCTTCATGCCAGGGCCGGCGCCCTCGCCCTCGGGCGTCAGCTGCTGGGCGCTCATCACCACGCGCAGGTCGGAGGGGGCGACGATGCGGGCGTCATAGGTCTGGCGGATGCCGGGGCTGTCCTGGGTCGGCACCCAGGTGCGGGTCAGGATCGCCTGGCCCTGGCTGAACAGATAGGGCTGCGCGCCGCCGGCCGTCTGGCCGGGCGTCAGCCACTGCAGGGCGGCGGCGTCCGGGCGGGTCGAATAGGCGACCACGATGCGGCGCGTCTCGCCCGCGGCGAGGGCCGGGAAGCGGACGGTGAGGGGCTGGCCCTTGATGGCGTCCAGGGCGCCCGTCTCATACTGCAAGGGGGCGCCCGACGGGTCGGAGACGCCGCGGATGTCGAGGTTCTTGATGTCCAGCACCACCTCGTTCGCGCCCGTCGCGCCCTGGATGTCGAGCGAGGCCGTGCCGGACAGGGTCTGGGCCCGGAAGTCGGCGGTCAGGTCGAGGGCGACGTGGCGGACATGGGCGATCTCGGGCCGGGCGAAGGTGTGGGCGTCGCGCGGGTAGACGGCGGGCGCGGCGGCCGAGGCGGGCAGGGGCGGCATGTCGGAGCCTGACGCCGTCCCGAAGCCGAGGTCGGGGAGCATGGCGCAACCGCCCAGGGCCGTGGCGAGCGCCATTGCGGAGACCAGTCCAAACTTGCGGATCATTGACAGTCCTTGACCAAAAAACCCGCCGACCTTGCACGGTCGGTCGAGGCGGGTGCGTTTCCTGCCGGGACAACGCCTCGGCAAGGCAAAAAGATCAAGAGGCGGCGACGACCACGGGCCGGTTCCGCGCCGTGAACAGCCGCCCGCGCTCGGCGAACAGCACGAAGCCGAGCGCCGTCAGGCCAAGGGTGACGAAGCCGATCGCCATGGGCGCGGCCGAGCCGTTGAACTGTTGGCCGATCAGGAAGCCCAGCGACGCCCCGAAGGTGGTCGAGATGAATCCCTGGGCCGAGGAGGCCGTGCCCGCGATATGGCCCATCGGCTCCATGGCCATCGAGCCGAAATTGCCGGCGATGAAGCCGAAGCAGAACATGGTCAGGGCCTGAAGGACGGCGAAGGTCCAGATCGTCTCGTGGCCGCTGATCGCCACCGCCGAATGGATGGCGGAGAAGGCGATGAAGCCCAGCAGGGCGGTGTGCGAGATCAGTCGCGACCCCAGCCGCTCGACCAGCCGCGCGTTCAGCAGCGACGCCACGGCGATGCCGCCGGCGATGCCGCCGAACACGACGGTGAACAGCTGCGGCTCATGGAAGACGTCGAAGAAGATCTGCTGGCTGGAGTTGAGGAAGCCGAACAGGGCGCCGGAAATGGCGGTGATGGCCAGTGTATAGCCCATGGACTGCCGGTTGGTCAGGGCCTGCCGGAAGGCCGCGGAGATGCGGCCGACCTGGATGGGCATCCGGTCTTCGGGATGCAGGGTCTCGGGCAGGCGGATGGCGGCCCAGAGCGCGAAGGCGGCGCCGCCGACGGCGAGCACGCCGAACACCCACGGCCAGGGGGCCACGGTCAGGATCAGCTGGCCCAGCGCCGGCGCCAGGATGGGGACGCCGAGGAAGACCAGAAAGCTCAGCGACATCACCCGCGCCATGGTCCGTCCGGCATAGCGGTCGCGCACGATCGACACGGCCAGCACCCGCAGGGCCGCCGCGCCGATCCCGGTGCCGACCCGGGCGGCGATCAGCAGTTCGAACGTCGGTGAAAACGCCGCCAGCACGCTGAACAGCACATAGAGACCGAGTCCGATCATCAGGATGGGCTTGCGCCCGAACCGGTCGGCCAGCGGGCCATAGATGATCTGGGTTACGCCGAAGCCGAGCAGATAGGCGGTGATCACCCACTGCCGGCTGTTCTCGGCTGCCACGCCGAGCGCGTCGCCGATGGCCGGCAGGGCGGGCAGCATCGAGTCGATGGCCAGGGCATTCAGCGCCATCATCATGGCGATCAGCGCCACGAACTCGGGGAAGCCCGGACCCTTGACGGCGGGCTTGTCGAGATCTGCGGCGGGGGACGTCATCGCGGGCAGATGGGGGCGGGGCGGGCAGGCGCAACCTTGGCCACGGGAATTCGCCCGCCCGATCCGACGGGAATCGTCCCGGCGTGGACCGGACGAGATTGCCGGCCCAACAATTTCTGATATTCTGGAAATATGGAAATGACAGCCGCCGTCGAGAGTCTCTCCGCCCTCGCCCATGAGGGTCGGCTCAAGGTCTTTCGCATGCTGGTGAAGGCCGGTCCCGACGGCCTGGCCGCCGGCGAGATCGCCCGCCGCCTCGGTACGCCGCCCAATACCCTGTCGGCCAATCTCACACTTCTGGCGCATGCGGGCCTGGCGCAGTCGCGGCGCGACGGCCGGTCGATCATCTATTCGGCGCGGTTCGACCGGATGGGCGAGCTGATGGCCTTCCTGGCCGAGGACTGCTGCGGCGGGGCGGCCGAGGTCTGCGCGCCGGTCGTCGATGCGGCCGGCCGCGCGGCCTGCCGTTCCGACGCTGTGTGCTGAGGTGAGCGAGACGCCCCGTTCGTTCGCCGCGCCTGCCTTCGGTCCCGCCCGCCGGCTGGTGGCCGAGGTCCTTGGCACGGCCCTGCTGCTGGCGATCGTGGTCGGCTCCGGCATCATGGCCGACCGGCTGACCGAAGACGTCGCCGTGGCCCTGCTGGCGAATACGGCCGCCACCGGAGCGGGACTGGCGGTCCTGATCACCACGCTCGGACCGATATCCGGCGCCCATTTCAACCCGGCGGTGACCCTGGTCTTCGCCTTGAAAGGCGCGCTCCCGGCGCGGATGGCGGCGGCCTATGCGGGGGCCCAGATCGTCGGCGGGATCGCGGGAGTCTGGCTGGCCCATCTGATGTTCGCCGAACCGGTTCTGCAGGTCTCGACGCGGTTGCGGGACGGACCGGGGCAGGCGCTGTCGGAAGGGGTGGCGACGTTCGGTCTGATCGGGGTGATCCTGGCGGGCGTCCGGTTCCGGGCCGGCGCCGTGCCGGCGCTCGTGGGCCTCTATGTCACCGCCGCCTACTGGTTCACCGCCTCGACATCCTTCGCGAATCCGGCGGTGACCCTGGCGCGCAGTCTCAGCGACACCTTCGCCGGGATCGCGCCGTCATCCGCGCCGGCCTTCATCGCCGCGCAGATCGCCGGCTCCCTCGCGGCGCTGGTTGTCTTCAGCTGGCTTTTGCGGGAGGAGAACGCCCCATGACCGACTTCCCTGTCACCATCTTCCACAACCCCGCCTGCGGCACCTCGCGCAACGTCCTGGCCATGGTCGAGGCCGCGGGCTACCGGCCCGAGGTGGTCGAATATCTGAAGGCCGGCTGGACCGCGGACCAGCTGGGGGCGCTCTTCGCCGAGGCCGGGATCACGCCGCGCGAGGCCCTGCGGGCGAAGGAGGCTGTCGCGGCCGAACGGGGCCTGCTGGAGCCCGGCGTTTCCGACGCTGCCATCCTGGCCGCCATGATCGAACATCCGATGCTGGTGAACCGTCCGATCGTGCGCACGCCGAAGGGCGCCGCCATGTGCCGGCCGTCGGAGCGGGTGTTCGACCTGCTGTCGCGAAGGCCGGAGCGCTTCGTCAAGGAAGACGGGGAAGTGGTCTGAGCCGGCCCGGCTTTGCCAAGGCTTGGCAGGGCATGCGGCTTCGCCCCAGCGGCGGGGATCAAGCCTGCGAAGCCCGAAGGGCGAAGCAGGATGGTGCGGGCGGCCGGGGTCGAACCGGCACTCCTTTCGGAACCGGATTTTGAGTCCGGCGCGTCTACCAGTTCCACCACGCCCGCACAGGCCGGTTGCTCGCTTCGGCAGGCGCGCTTGGTAGCTCGCGCGGTCCGATCAGGTCAATCGGGTTCGGCCGCCGCCGCGGCCGCGCGACGGGCCGCGCGTTCCTCGCGCTCGCGGCGGGCGGCGTCGCGCTGACGCGCCTCGTCCTCGCGGGTCTGGTAGCCGCTGACGACGTAGTTGGTCTTGTAGAGCACCCGGGTCACCGGCACCGGGGCGCCGGGCTCCGCGACATTCTGCAGCCGGGCCCGGCGGGCGGCGTCCAGCGTCGCCTGGCCGAACCGGCCGTCGCGGGGGTGTTCGGACTCGATCGTGCAGTCGCGGAGCGTCCCGTCCGGATTGGACACGCAGGTCGCGACGGCGAAGCCGCGGGCATAGTTGGTGCGCGGGAACCGCGGCGTCGGCCGGACCGCCCAGGTCAGGTTCACCGGCACGCCGTCCTCCTGCAGGGCCTCCAGCTCGGCGTCCCGCGGATCGACCAGCGGCCGGTTGCAGGCCGTCAGGGTCTGGTCGATCGAGGCGGACGAGGCGGGCAGGGTGAGGTCGTACATCAGGTTGCGGCCGTCGGCCGCGCCCCGGGGGACCAGGATGCGGAGGCGGCCGCCTTCGCGGAGCTCACGCGCAAACGGGGCCGGCAGTTCGCTGACGGCGATGGTGTCGTCGATCCCGACACTCCAGTTGTAGGACGTCAGCTCGTCGTCGCCGAAGGCCACGCGCAGGGGGCGGCTGGTGGCGCGGCCGGCCGGCGGCAGGCCGGTGACGACCGCCTCGAACCCGCCGTCGACGCAGCGGGTCGCCAGACCAAGGCCGTTGTCGAACCGGGTCCAGGCGACCATCAGCTTGCGTCCCTGGTCGTGCGAGAAATCCCAATCCGCCGAGGCGTCCTGGGCCAGGGCGGGAAGGGCGACCGCACAGGCGAGCAGGGTGACGAGGGAACGCTTCATGGGAACCATCCGGACCGGCTACTGACGCAACTTTTTGTAGCGATGCGTCCGGATCGTCAACCTTTGCGGTACGGCGCCAGCCGCTTCATGCGACGGATTCGACATGGCTGTCGCCCGCGCCGGACTGGATGCGGCGGGCGCGGATGAACATCTCGACGCGCTGCATGACGATCATGCCGACGACGAAGAGGAGGAAGGCGTCGGTGATGGCCAGCGCATTGAGTCCCCAACCGGCGGCGTGCGGCTCAAGGAAGGCGCTCAGGGCGCGGCGGCCCAGCATGACGGCGATGATCAGGATCAGGCCGATGGGCGAGGCCTGCGCCTTCAGCGTGCCGTCGGCGTGTTTCTCGATCGTGGTCATCTTGCCCCGCCACCAGCCGAAGGCGCCGCCGAGGATCAGACCGATGCCGAGGATGGCCCAGGCGAGCGCGTCAAAGGCGACGTGCGGCGCTGACGGGTCCATGCTGGTCCCCCAGAGCGCGAAACCCATCAAGGGGACGAAGATCGCGGGCATGACCCACATGTACTGCGGATTCAGGGTGCGGGGCCTGCGGTTGCGCAGGAAGATCAGCGGCAGGGCGATCGCAAGCCCGATCAGCGGTCCGAGAACCTGAGGCGACATATCCAGCATTGAAATTGGTCCCGTGCCGACGGCGCCCGCTCGCCCCCCTCGGGCCGCAGACATGGCCGAAGCTTAATCCCTCCCGCGCATCCGTAAAGCGCGGGCGCGGCCTCTGGTCCGGGAAACCGGAGGATGCACGCGATGAGACGATGGCTGACGATCGCCCTGAGCGGCCTGGTGCTGTCCTGTCAGGGACCGGCGGCGGTGATGGCGGGAGAGGCCTATACCGCCTCGACGACCTGTTCGATGGCGCCGAAGATCGAGTGGTGGTGGTCGTCCAGCATCTCGATGCGGACGGTGTCGCCGGCCTTGAGGAAGGGGGTCTCGGCCTTGCCGCGCAGGATGGTCTCGACGGTGCGGACCTCGGCGATGCAGGAGTAGCCGAGGCCGCCCTCGCTGACCGGCTTGCCCGGGCCGCCGTCGGCGTCGCGGTTCGAGACCGT
>CAYNNT010000056.1:0-19101 GCA_964398675.1 uncultured Brevundimonas sp. | reverse complement strand
GAAGAATTCGACATCGAAATCCCGGACGACGCCGCCGAACACATCCAGACGGTCGGCGACGCCGTGAAGTTCATCGACGAGAAGCTGGCCGGCTGATCGCCGCCCTTTTCGAACGGCATTGATGGCCGCCGTGGCGCGCCCCTAGCGGGGCCGCCCGGCGGCCATTACTGTTTGTGGTCTGGATTCTGTAACGAGGAGCGCTCATGCGCCGTGTCGTCGTCACCGGCCTCGGTCTGCTCACCCCGCTCGGCTGGGGCGTGGAGCATAACTGGAAGGGCATCCTCGAGGGTCGCTCGGGCATCGGCCCGATCACCAATTTCGACACCGAAGGCTATGGCTGCACCATCGCGGGCGAAATCCCGTCGGTCGACGGCCGCGGCGGCGGCGCTCCCGGCCAGCCGGGCGTGTTCGACCATGAGAAGGTCATGTCGCCCAAGGACCGCAAGCGGGTCGACGACTTCATCGTCTACGCCATCGCCGCCGCGGACGAGGCCCTCGCCGACGCCGGCTGGAAGCCCGAGACCGAGGAACAGCGCGAGCGCACCGGCGTCATGGTCGGCTCCGGCATCGGCGGCCTCGGCCCCATCGCCGACACGGCCATCATCCTCAAGGAACAGGGCCCGCGCCGGGTCAGCCCCTTCTTCATCCCTTCGGCCCTGATCAATCTGACCAGCGGCCAGATCTCCATCCGTCACGGCCTCAAGGGGCCGAATCACTCGGTCGTCACCGCCTGCGCCACCGGCGCCCACGCCATCGGCGATGCGGCCCGGATGATCATGCTGGACGACGCCGACGTCATGGTCGCGGGCGGGGCGGAAAGCTCCATCGTCCCCATCGGCATCGCCGGCTTCCTGGCCTGCAAGGCCCTGTGCACGGCCTATAACGACACGCCCGAAAAGGCCTCGCGGCCCTGGGACAAGGACCATTCCGGCTTCGTCATGGGCGAGGGCGCCGGCATCGTGGTGCTGGAAGAGTACGAGCACGCGAAAGCGCGCGGCGCGACCATCTACGCCGAGGTCGTCGGCTACGGCATGAGCGGCGACGCCTACCATATCACCGCCCCGGCCGAGGACGGCGACGGCGGTTATCGCGCCATGCAGATGGCGGTGAAGCGCGCCGGCATCACCGCCGCCGACATCGACTACGTCAACGCCCACGGCACCTCGACCATGGCCGACTGGATCGAGGCCGGCGCGATCGAGAAGCTGATGGGCGATCACGCGCCGAACGTCGCCCTGTCCTCGACCAAGTCCATGACCGGCCACCTGCTGGGCGCCGCCGGGGCCATCGAGGCCATCTTCTGCATCCTGGCGATCCGCGACCAGATCGCGCCGCCGACCATCAATCTCGACAATCCCGAGCGTGAGACCGCCCTGAACATGGTGCGCGACAAGGGGCAGCCGATGGAGATCGACGTGGCCATGTCCAACTCGTTTGGTTTCGGCGGCACCAACGCCTCGGTCATCTTCCGGAAGGTCGGCTGATGTCGGTGGAGCGTCGATCCGGCCGCAAGACGGCGTTTCTGGCGGCCACCGCCACCTTCAGCACCTTCCTGATCATCGCCCTCGTCGCCGCATGGAGCGTCTTCTACGCCCCGGGCCCGTCGGCGCGCGAGGGTGGGTCGACCATCGTCAGCCTGCCCAGCGGCGCGGGTGTCAGCGCCATCGCGGCCACGCTGAAGTCCGCCGGCGTGATCCGCTCGACCGACATGTTCAAGGCCGCCGCCACCCTGACCGGCGCGGACCGAAAGCTGCGCGCCGGCGAATATGAGGTGCCGGACAAGGCCTCGCTGCGCTCCGTCCTCGTCCTGCTGGTCGAGGGGCGGGTCGTTCGCCACTACGTCACCCTGCCCGAGGGGTGGTCCTCGGCCCAGGCGGTCGAGATCCTGAACAAACAGGCGATTCTCACCGGGACGATCGACGCCATCCCCGCGGAGGCCAGTCTCTGGCCCGACACCTATGAGATCAGCCGCGGCGAGACCCGCGCTTCGGTCATCGCCCGCATGCGCCGCGCCCGCGACGAGAACCTCGCCCGCCTGTGGGCCGCGCGCGGCCCCGCTACCGTCGCCCGCACGCCGGAAGAAGCCATGATCCTGGCCTCGATCGTCGAGAAGGAGACCGGCGTCGCCGCCGAACGTCCGCGCGTCGCCGCCATCTTCACCAACCGGCTCCGCGCCGGCATGCGGCTGGAGAGCGACCCGACCATCGAATACGGCATCACCAAAGGCGTGCCGCTGCGCCGGGGACTGAGGCGGTCCGAGCTGGACCGGCCCAATCCGTGGAACACCTACCAGATCGACGGCCTGCCCCCGACCCCCATCTCCAACCCCGGCCGGGACGCCGTCGCCGCCGTGCTCAATCCGCCGTCCACCGCGGACCTGTTCTTCGTCGCCGACGGCTCGGGCGGTCACGCCTTCGCCCGGACCTATGAGGAGCACCTCGCCAATGTCGCCCGCTGGCGCGAGGTCGAACGCCGCCGGGCCGGACTGCCGCCGGCCGCGCCCGAACCGGCCGCTGCGGCGCCGGACGCCGCTGTTCCGGCCGGCGTGACCGTCCCTCCCGGCGCCCGGGTGATCACCATTCCGGCCCCGGCGCCGGCCGGATGAGCGCCATCTCGGGCATGACCGGCTTCGGCCGGGCCGACGGCGCATCCGGCGACTGGACCTGGTCGGTCGAGGCCCGCTCGGTCAACGGGCGCAATCTGGAGGTCCGCTTCCGCGGCCCGCCCGGCTTCGACGGTCTCGAGCGCCACTCGAAGACGGCGGCCCAGGCCCGCCTCAGCCGTGGCCAGGTGACGCTCGGCGTCCAGGCCAAGCGCGCCGACCCCGGTGCGGCCTCGCTCAAGGTCAATGAGGACATCCTCGCCCGCTATCTGACCCTGGCCAACCAGCTGGCGGAGGAGGGGGCCACCCCGCCGTCTGCCGACGGCCTGCTCTCCCTGCGCGGCGTGCTGGAAGCGCCCGAGGAAGTCGACGACCCCGAGGCCCGCGCCATCGTCGAAGCGGCCATGGCCGCCTCGATCGATCAGGCGCTGGACGCCCTGAAGGTCTCGCGCGACCGCGAGGGCTCCCAGCTCCTGCCGGTGATCTCCGACTTCATCGACCGCATCGCCGCCCTCGTCGTCCAGGCCGAAGCCGGCGCCACGGCCCAGACGGACACCATCCGCGAGCGTTTCGCCCGCCGCATGACCGAACTGGCACCCGACGCGCCCGGTCTGGAGGATCGCATCTTCCTAGAGGCCGCCTCGCTGGCGACCAAGGCCGACGTCCGCGAGGAGCTGGACCGGCTGACCGCTCACGTCGCCTCGGCCCGTACCCTGTTGCAGCAACCCCCCGCCGGCCGAAAACTCGACTTCCTGATGCAGGAATTCATGAGGGAGGCGAACACCCTCTGCTCGAAATCGGCTACGACCGCGCTCACCGGAATCGGCCTGGAGCTCAAGGCCGTGATCGAACAGCTGCGCGAACAGGTCCAGAATGTCGAATGAACGCCATCCCCGCCGCGGCGTCCTGCTGATCGTGGCCAGCCCCTCGGGGGCCGGCAAGACCAGCCTGTGCCGCCGCCTGATGGCCGACCACGGCGGGCTGGAGCTGTCCATCTCCATGACCACCCGCGGCATCCGCCCGGGCGAGGTTGCGGACCGCGACTATCATTTCGTCGACGATGCCGAGTTCCAGCGCCTGATCGACGCCGACGCCTTCCTCGAATGGGCCGACGTCCACGGCGCCCGCTACGGCAGCCCGCGCGCGCCCATCGACCGCGCCCTGTCCGAGGGCCGTGACGTGCTGTTCGACATCGACTGGCAGGGCGCCCGCGACATCGCGGAAAAATGCCCCGAGGACGCCGTCCGCGTCTTCATCCTGCCGCCCAGCCTGGAAGAGCTGCGTCGCCGCCTCGTCACCCGTTCCCAGGACGCCGACGACGTCATCGAGCGCCGCATCCAGAACGCCAAGGGCGAGATCGAACACTGCGGCCAGTTCGACTATGTCTTCGTCAACGACGACTTCGACCGCAGCTATGCCGAACTGGCGCACATCTATCACGCCGAGCGGTCGAAGCGGTTCCGCAACATCTGGGTCGAGACCTACAAGGACGCGCTGCTGAACGAGGCGGTCTAGCGCCGCCCGCCTCCCCGCAGGGAGGCGGGCGCTGGATCAGGCGTTGTCGATCGCCGCGGCGATCTGCGCCGGGGTATGGCCGGTCAGGTCCTTGGAAATCTCTCCGACAAGCCGCGCCGTCGTCTCCTTGTGCCAACCCTTGCGCAACTGGCCCAGGGTCTTGGGTGCGGCGATGACCAGCAGGTGTTCGACCTTGTGGTTCAGCACCATCCTGTTCAGCACCTCCGCCACGCCCATGGCGAAGCCGTCCTCGGCCTGGGTGTCGTTGTCGGGATTGGCCTCGCTGGAGCCGCGGCCCGCGGCGCCCGAAGCGCGCTCGGCGATGTCCGGTGTCGGCTGGGGCGTAAGTTCGACGGACTGATGCCCCGTGTTGTGGAACAGCGCCAGCTTCTCGCCGTCGACCACGGCCACGAGGGCGCCTGCGGAAAGTATCATCTGGTGGTCTCCGATTGTTGGGGGGCTTGGCTAACGTCTCGGGTGCGGCGCGGTTGCCGGACGGATGACAGAGCCGGTTCCCCGGTGAAGACGCGCAGCCTGGCGGGGTCTGACCGCCGGGGCCTTGATTGAAAACAAGGCCGGTTCGATTCCGTGCGGTCGTTGCACGGGCGGGAAGGCGTTTAGCCCCGCTTGCGCCGCATCATCGTCGCGCCGTCATCGTTCGGCGTCGTCGGCTGCGCCTCGCCCGTTACGGCCCGCGCCAGCCGCAGGAAGCCGGCCAGATCGATGACCTCGGCCCGGTCCTCGGGACTGAGGCCGGCCGCTTCACACAGGGCCGCTCCGCCGAGCGGCTTCAGACTGGACCGCAACATCTTCCGCCGTTGCCCGAACGCCGCCGCCGTGACCCGCTCCAGTGCGGCCAGCAGCGCCCGTTCCGGGCGATCCGCACGCGGAACCAGATGCACCACGGCGCTGGCCACCTTGGGCGGCGGGGTGAAGGCGGCGGCGGGCAGGTGCATGACGAGTTTCGCCTCGCAGACCGCCTGGCTGATCACCGCCAGCCGGCCATAGGCCTCGTCGCCGGGGGCAGCCGTAATGCGCTCGGCGACCTCCTTCTGGAACATCAGCGTCAGGGCGTGCGGCGTCCACGGCCCGGTCAGCCATTTGATCAGCAGGGGCGTGCCGACATTGTAGGGCAGGTTGGAGACGACATGCGCCGGTCCCTCGACCAGGTCCGCTTCCCGCACCTTCAGGGCGTCAGCCTCGACCACGGTCAGCCGCCCGGATCCGTCGTCGAGCTCGGCCAGCAGGGGCAGGAAGCGCGGATCCTTCTCGACCAGCACCACCTTGCCCGCATCGCTTTCCAGCAGGGCGCGGGTCAGGCCGCCGGGACCCGGGCCGATCTCGATCACGGCCCGGCCGTCGAACGGACCGGCCAGCCGCACGATCTTGCGGGTCACGTTCAGGTCCAGCAGGAAATGCTGGCCGAAACTCTTCTTCGCCAGCAGGCCGTGGGCGTCGAGTGTTTCGCGGAGGGAGGGGAGGTCGGAGGGGGTCACCGGTGTGTCATAGGACAAAGCCGGGAGGCGGGGTTAGTGGTGATTGGTGAATGTGAATGGCCGATGCCGGGCCTGTGGCGCTGCCTGAGCCGGCCTTCCGCAGGCCATGAGGCCGCATCCACCGTTCACCAACCACCAACCACCCGCTTCCCCGCCATCTCCCCCGCCAGCCTCACCGCCGCGATCAGGCTGTCGGCCCGCGCCAGTCCCTTGCCGGCGATGTCGAAACCCGTGCCGTGGTCGGGCGAGGTGCGGATCACCGGCAGGCCCAGGGTCGTGTTCACCCCGCCCCAGAAGTCCAGCGTCTTGACCGGGATCAGGGCCTGGTCGTGATACAGGCAGAGGACGGCGTCATAGGCCGCCCGGGCTTCCTCATGGAACAGGGTGTCGGCGGGCCGGGGATCAGTGATCGCGATCCCTTCCGCGCGCAGGACAGCGACCGCAGGCATCAGCACCTCGATCTCCTCCAGTCCGATCGAACCGCTCTCGCCCGCGTGCGGATTCAGGGCCGCCAGGGCCAGGCGCGGCGCAGCGATGCCGAAGTCCCGCTTCATCGCTTCATGCACCACGCGGGCGGTGCGGCAGACCCGCTCGGCGGTGACCAGTTCGGGGACCTCCGCGAGGGGCGCATGGATCGTCACCAGGCAGGCGCGCAGGTCCCGGGCGGTCAGCATCATCACCGGCCCGCGCGTTCCGGAGAAGGGAACATCCGCGGTCAGCTCGGCGATGAATTCCGTATGGCCGGGGAAACGAAAGCCCGCGGCGTACAGCGGGGCCTTGGCGATGGGGGCGGTGACGACGCCCGAGGCCTCGCCCGACAGCGCCAGATTGACCGCCTGTTCGATCCAGTCGGCGACGGCTCCGGCGTTGGCCGGCTCGGGACGGCCCGGAGCGACCGGCGCGGGCAGGGGATGGTCCAGCACGGGAATGGCGCGGCGGAACACGTCCACGGCGTCGGCGACGGCCAGGACCGGCTCCACCGGCTGGCCCTGAAGCCGCAACAGGGCGGCGTCGCCGATCACGACGAAGGCTGGCCCGTCGGCCCGCAAGGCCGCCCAGGCCGCGGCGATGATCTCCGGCCCCACGCCCGCCGGTTCGCCCATGGAAAGGGCCAGCGGCGCGGGAGCGGCGGTCATTACCGGTACTCGATGAGTGCGTCCTCGCGCAGGTCGCGCATATAGCGGCGGCCGAGGGTGGCGAGGTTCTGGCGGAACAGGGTGTTCTCGACTTCCTGCGGATTGGGCGCTTCGGTGCCGCCGACGCGGCGGCCGCAGACGCCGAGCAGATGGACGCCGAGCGGGGTGCGCACCGGCGTGCTGACCGAGCCGACTTCCGCGGACCGGGCGACCTGCTGGAACTGCGGGGCCAGGTTCTGCACATCGGCCTCGCCAAGGTCGGCGCCGAGCAGCCCCGTCTCGGAGGTGGCGCGGGTCAGCATGGTGTCGCAGGTCAGTTGAGGACGCAGGGCTTCCAGTCGTTGGGTCGCCGCCGCGACTTCCACGTCGGTGGCCGTATCCGGCAGTTCGATCATCACCTGTTTGATCTGCACGAGACTGGCCGAAGCCCCGTCCCGCTTGTCGCGCATGTAGACGATATAGACGCCGCCATCGACGGGGATGGGCCGCGAAAGCTGCCCGACCTGGAGTTGGTCCAGCGCCTGCTGCAGGGCCGGTTGCATGGTGCCTTCGACGACCCAGCCGGCGTCGCCGCCACGGGTCGCGGACGGCGCCGCGGAGAACTGCTGGGCCACGGCCTGGAAAGGCGCGCCCTGGACCATCTGCTGCACCAGCTGATTCGCGCCGTTCAGCGCCGCCTGCTGGCCGCCGACCCGGGCGGACTCGATATAGATTTCGCCGATCAGATACTGCTTCTTGGCGGCGGCTTCGGAGACCTGACGCATCGCGGCGGCCACGGCGGACCGGCTGACGCGGGCGCGGCTCTGGAACCGGCCGCCGACCAGTTGCGACCAGCCGATCTGGGTCCGAAGTTGCTCGCGCAGGGTGCTCGGCCGGATGCCGCCCTGGGAAAGGAAGTCGATATAGGCCTGGGGCGCCGCGCCGACTTCCTGGGCCATGGCCCTGATTTCCTGTTCCACCTGTTCGTCGCTGACGACCAGATCCTCGAAATTCCTCAGCTCCTGGGTCTGCAGGCGCTCATCGATCAGGGCGTTCAGGGCCTGCTGCTGGATGGCGGGGATGTTCTCGGGCGTCGGCTGAACCTGGGTCATGGCGATCAGCAGCAGCATGCGCTGGCGCAGGTCGAACCCGGTGATGACGCTGTCGTTGACCGTGGCCAGGATGCCGTCCGACATCTGGAACGCCGGCGCAGCCGGCGGCGCGACCGGCGCGGCCTCGGCGGCGGGATTGAGATTGCCGGCGGCGGCAGGCTGCGCCGGAGGCGCGGTCTGGGCCATGGCCGAACCGGCCAGGAGGGCGGCGATCGCCACGCCCGTCATGTAACGCTGCAAACCCATGTCAGTCCGTATTCCTCAAGCGGCGCTGGTCCGGTTTTCGTCCCGGATTTGCGAACCGCGCGCCCCCGGGCCGCGCGGCCGTCAGCGCCCGTCGCTGCGTCAATACCCTGTACCGCCGAAAGTGGCGAGGTTTAGGCGCACATAGACGCCTTCCGACGGTCCAGTCGGCCGGACGCGGGTGTTGTCGCGCCGATAGCCGATCTCGAACCGGAAACAGTCGTCGTCGAACAGCAGTCCGACCTCGGAGCGGGTGATGATGTCCCGCTCCATATCGGCGATGCCCGACACCGCCACGCCCCAGTTGCCGTAGACGAACTGCTGACCTGAAAGCTGGACGAATTCGTAGTTGCGGTTCAGCGGTCCGGCCAACGGATTCGAGCGGTCGATGATGTAGCTGACGGTCGCCAGATTGCGTCGGCCCCAACGTCCGTCCACCGCCATCTCGGCCCGCCGGATTTCACCGGCGGCGTCGATCGTGGCGTGGCCCCACCCGCGGATCCGGTCGGAGGGCGAGAAGCTGCCCTGCACGACCCAGTCCGAGGTCTGGGAGGCGAGGCCGCTCGGATCGTAGAGCTGGGCCGGCAGATCCGGGACCGGCGTCAGGAAGGCGGGCTCCTCCTCGGCGCGATAGCTGCGGCCGATGAACAGGCTGGCCTGCCGTCCTTCATTCCAGCGCAGGGTCGCGCGGGTCCCGACCGTCAGCCGCAGACCGCCTTCGTACAGGTCGTAGCCCGGGAACCGGTCGGTCCTGAACAGCGAGCTCTCGTCCAGTTCCAGCGTCTGGCTGTCCTCGATCGGAATACGCGGATCGAGATCGGACGCGGTCGAGGCCGACAGCTGGGCCATCGGCTCCAGAATCAGATCGGCGCCCGGACCGACGCTGCGGAACAGGGGATAGCTGATGTCGAGGCCTGCCGTGGCCCGGCCGCGGGAGATGGCTTCTTCC
This sequence comes from uncultured Brevundimonas sp., assembly GCA_964398675.1. Taxonomy (GTDB): domain Bacteria; phylum Pseudomonadota; class Alphaproteobacteria; order Caulobacterales; family Caulobacteraceae; genus Brevundimonas. The sequence continues at coordinate 10,069 of CAYNNT010000056.1, read as the reverse complement.
TCCAGCCCCAGACCGGGCGGCAGGTCTCCAACCGAATAGAAGTCGGCGCGGACGTCGACGAACGGTTCCCACCGCACCCCCAGCGGCGAGATCATCGTGCGCCGCCATTCGGCCTGACCCGAGATCCGCCGGCTGTCGACGCCGGGCAGGCCCAGGGTCGGACCGGCCGGGATGATCTGGGGCCGCAGCACCGGCCCGCCGACATAGTCGTCGCGATAAAGCGACACAGCCGATCCTCGCAGCCGAAGGCGACCGCCCAGAACCGGTCCGGACGGCTCCCAGCGCGCCTCGACCAGCGGGGCCACCACGGGCAGGGCGCCGTCGGCCTCGAACTCGTTCAACGCCGGCGTGACCGGGTCGAAACGGGTGACCCGCAGGCTTTGCAGGTCGAAGGCGGCGACCGACAGATAGGAGCGGGCGGTCTGGCGTTCGGCGTACAGCTGGCTGATCAGACGCCGCTGGTCGCCATAGTAGAGGCCGTTGTCCTGATAGGGATCGCGGACGTCGTAGCGGTCGAACAGGGTCTTGTCCGACACCCGCTCCACGGTGAAGCCCCAGCGCCAGGGCCCGGCCGGATCGAACCGGCCGTGGCCGAGGAAATAGCTGCGGCTGGTGCGGTCGCCGTATTTGACGTTGCTCTCGGCGTCGCCGTCGTTGTCGAGATCGAAGTCCCCGAAGCTGCGCTCGTAGGTATAGCCGCCGCGGGCGACGATCATCCCGTCAACGAACCGCCGGCGCCATTGCAGGTTCAGCAGGGGCGCGACGTCGGTGTTGAACTGCGGGCTGATCAGCCAGTCCTCGGACGGCGACACCACGTGGAGATAGGGCATCTCGAGGCTGAGGCCGCGCCCTTCGTCATAGCTGGGGATCGGCACGAGGAAGCCGGAGGCCCGTTCGACCGTCGGATCAGGATGGGCGAAGAACGGCAGGTAAAAGACAGGAACGCCGCCGACCCGGAAGACGGCGTTGCGATACAGAATCGCGCGCAACGCCTCGTCCTGGACGACCTTCTCCGCCTGGATGGAGATGCTGGGCTCCTTCGGATTTCCGTCGGTGTCGCAGATCGGGCAGGGCGAGAAGAGGGCGTAGTTGAGCTCGTTGACGTTCTCGCTCCGACGAACCGCCGTCGCCGCCATCAGGCTGGCTCCGTTGCGGAAGCGGGTGGCGAAATCCACCGCCACGCCCGCCTTCAGATCGGAGTCGAGCTCCAGATGGCTGGCGAAGACGACATTGCCCTCGGGATCGCTGAACTCGACCTGCCGGTCCGCCGTGGCGACGCCGAGACCCAGGTCGTAGGTGACGGCGCCGGCTCGCAGGGTCGCGCCGCGGAAGCGGGCCAGCACGCGGTCGGCGCCGGCGCCCTCCGCAGTGATCACGTCGCCCGCCCGGCCTGCGAAATCCGCTTCGATATAGACGGAGTCCGCCGTCAGGCCGTCCCCGCCCGACGCCGCCGGGGCGGTCGCTGCGGGGGCCTGTTGCGCCTGTGCGGCGCCGGCCAGGGATGACAGCGCGATTGCGGCCGCACCGGCCAGAAGCCGGTAGCGCAAGGCTCCCAAATCGGGCGCGCGGCGGTCACGCTGCATGCAAGAATTCACTCTGAAGGGCGGACGATCCGGCAAGCCGGGTGGCAGGCCGGTTCGCTTAGCCGTCTTCGGTATAGAACAGCAAGGTGAAGGCGGCGAGCGCCGTGAGCAAGGGTGGAAGCCAGGCCGCCAGCCAGGGCGGGATCACTTCTGCGGAACCGAAGGCGGACGCCGCCTGGTTGACGAAGAAGAAGCCGAACCCCAGCACCACCGCCGCGACGCTCATCCTTGCCAGATCCCCAAGCCGCATCAGTCGCAGGGAGAAGGCCGCGGCGAGAATCGACATGGCCGCGAACATGAGCGGCGTGGCCAGCAACTGCTGCAGCCTGAGCCGGTAGGCTGTGGAGGAGAAGCCCGCGGCCTCGACCCGGTCGATCTGCGCCGGCAAGGACCAGAAGGAGGTCGCCTGCGGCCGGGCGAACCGTTCGAAGGCCTCCTCATCGGCCAGGCTTGAGGGCAGGTCGAGGGTGGCGTAGCGGACCGCGCGCTGGCCGATCTCGGCGCCGACCGCATTGACCAGCCGCCAGCTGCCGTTCGACAGGGACGCCGACTCGGCGTCGATCCGTTCGGAGAAGGTCCGCATGCCCGCGGCGTCATTGGTGTAGATGAAGAAGGTGACGTCCAGCAGCCTTGCTCTGGACCGGTCCTGACGTTCGGCCCGGATGACCATCTGCCGCGTGTCGTCGCCCTCCCGGATCCAGACCGTCGGGCTGGCCTCGGCGCCGGCCGCGGATCCGGACAGTCGCGCCCGCTCGCGCTGGAACAGGCCGTCCGCCGAGGCTGCGAGGGGCCCGAGGGCCGCGACGGTGATCAAGCCGAACATCAGCGCGGCGCCGGCCGCCGGCAGGACGAACCGCCAGGCGGACACGCCGGCCGCCCGCATGGCGATCAGCTCGCTGCGCCGGTTCAGGCCGACAAAGGCCGCCAGGGTCCCGAACAGGAAGACGAACGGCAGCAGCTGGATGATCACCTGCGGCGACTTCAGCACCATCAACCCAAGAATGCGCACGCCCGACAGGTCGACGTCGGAGCCGACCCCGCGGGATATCTCCACGAAGTCGATCAGCATGATCAGGGCGGCGATGACGCCCAGGGCGACGCCCAGCGACCGCGCCTGCTGGACCAGCACATAGCGTTCGATTCGGCCGAGCCTCAGCCAGGGCACGGGCAGGGAGGTCCGGCTGGTCATGCGAAACGCGCCTTGAGCCGCTCATAGGCCGGCCAGACCGGCCGCCGGCGCGGCTTCAGCGCCCGGAACAGCAGCCTCAGGGCCACGGCGGTCGCCACGATCGGCAGCAGATACTGGAAGATGTTCAACCAGCCGTTCCAGGCGCTGGCGGAGACCACGCCATAGCCGGCGATGCGGACCAGCAGGAACACGCCCGCGACCTTGGCGATTCGCAGTCCGTAGCCCGTCCGGCTGAACGGCCCGCCCATGATCGCGGTCAGGGCCATGGCCATGGCCATCAGGGCGTAGAGCGGCGCCGACAGCCGGGAATGACCCTCGGCCATGAGCTGGCCGGCCGAGCCGACGCGCTCTAGGTCTGACGGCGACGGATTGAACAGTTGGGTCAGGTAAAGGTCTGACGGCTTGTAGCGGACCCGGTCGGTCATGGCCGTATAGGGTGACAGATCAACCACGGTTTGGGCGAACGAGGCGTAAGTCAGCACGCCCCGACTGGAATAGCGGGTGGTCGACGCATTCTTCATGGTGAGAACCGGCAGGCCGTCGATGCGGCCGAACCTCGCCTCGGCGGCGTCCCATGTCACCGCATCGTCGCCATCCCGCATGTAGACGAACAGGTTCTTCAACAGGCCGTTCTGCTCGATCTGCTGGACATAGACGGTCAGCCCGTTCGGCCCCTGGACGAACTGCCCTTCCTCGACCAGCAGGGCGGCCAGATCGGTGCGGACGGCGAACGCCTCAGCCCGCGCCTGTCGTTGCGCCCATGGCTGGCCCACGGTCGTGACCACGAGTGTCAACAGGGCCGCGATCGCCGCGATCCTCACCGCCGGCCGGATCGCCGACCAGCGCGTGACGCCCGAGGCGAACACGGCCGTCAGTTCCTGCTCCCGCTGAAGCCGCGTCAGGGCGATCAGCGCGCCGACGAACAGGCCGATGGGAATGATGACCGCCAGCAGCTGCGGCACGGCCAGCAGCGTCAGCTTGACCATGACCCAGACGCTCTGCCCGCGCTCGACGATGACTTCCAGCTGGTCGAGGCTCTGGCTCAGAATGCCGATTCCGGCCAGCGCGGCGCACGCGCCCACGACGGGGCGGGCGATCTGCCGGAAAAGATAGCCTTGAATCAGGGTCATATGAGGCGGGAAATCACCCGTTGCGGGCGGCGGCGAGGGGGAGCATCTAATACACACCCGAACGCGCCGGTGAAACCGCGCGCGCTCAATCCATCGACACAGAGCCGGGGCGTACCACCCGGCGGGAGTAGTAAATGAAGATCGAGTTCGTCGCGTCCGCGGGCGCCGCTGAGGTTCTGGCCGTTCTGGTCCACGAGGGCCGGGTCCTTTCCGGTGCGGGTCCCCAGCTCGACACGGCGACCTCCGGAGCCCTGACGAAGGCGATGACCGCCAGCCGGTTCACCGGCGCCTCCAACAGCACGCTGGTGATTGCGGCGCCGGCAGGGGTCGAGGCGGGGTCCATCCTGCTCAGCGGCGCGGGCGAGGCCGGCAAATTCGACGACCTCGCGCTCGAGGCCGCCGCCGGGGCCGCCTATCACGCCGTGAAACTGTCGGGTGCGATCGCGCTGACCATCGACGCGGCCCATCTGTCTGCTGACCAGGCGGCCCGCACCGCCTTCGCCGCCCGCCTGGCCGCCTACCGGTTCCTCAAATACCGGACCAAGCTGAAGCCCGAGAAGACGCCGTCGATCGAGACGATCCGCGTGGTCGCCGCCGACCCGAAGGCCGCCGAAGCCGCCTATGCAAACCATGCCGCGGTCGCCACGGCGGTCGAGTTCGCCCGCGACCTCGTCGCTGAACCGGCCAACGTCCTCTACCCGGAAGAATATGCGAAGCGCGTGAAGGCGCTCGAGAAACTGGGTCTCGAGGTCGAGGTCCTGGGCGAAAAGGAGCTCGGCAAGCTCGGCTTCAACACGCTCCTGGCCGTGGGTCAGGGCAGCGTGCGCGACAGCCAGGTCGTCATCATGAAATGGAACGGCGGCAAGAAGGGCGACCAGCCGATCGCCTTCGTCGGCAAGGGCGTGACCTTCGACACCGGCGGCATCTCGATCAAGCCGGCCGACGGCATGGAAGAGATGAAGTGGGACATGGGCGGTTCGGCCGCCGTGGTCGGCCTCATGCATGCGCTGGCCGGCCGCAAGGCGAAGGTCAATGCGATCGGCGTCATCGGCCTGGTCGAGAACATGCCCGACGGCGCCGCCCAGCGTCCGGGCGACGTGGTCATGTCGCTCTCGGGCCAGTCGGTCGAAATCCTGAACACCGACGCCGAGGGTCGCCTCGTTCTGGCCGACTGCCTCTGGTACACCCAGGAGCGGTTCAAGCCGAAATTCATGCTCGACCTGGCGACCCTCACGGGCGCGATGATCGTCGCCCTCGGGCTCGAATACGCCGGGGTGTTCTCCAACTCCGACGAACTGGCGAACAACTTCCTCGCCGCCGGTCCCAAGGTCGGCGAGAACGCCTGGCGGATGCCGATCCCGGCCTTCTACGAGCGCCACATCGACACACCGATCGCCGATGTGAAGAACACCGGCAACGGCCGCGCCGGCGGCTCGATCACCGCCGCCCTGTTCCTGCAGCGCTTCACCAACGGCGTGCCCTGGGCCCACATCGACATCGCCCCGACCGCCTGGGTCAAGGACAGCCGCAACCCGACCGTTCCGGACGGCGCGGTCGGCTGGGGCGTCCGTACGCTCGACCGGATGGTAGCCGACAGCTACGAGTCGTAAGTCTCTGAAAAGGTAGAGCCGGGTGTCTGACGCCAAGCCGGAAATCTGGTTCTACCACCTCGAGCGGTCGACCCTGGAACAGGTCCTGCCCGGCCTGATGGAGAAGACGCGTGAGCGGGGCTGGCGGGCGCTTGTACGCGCCGCCGACCCCCGTTTGCTCGACGATATCGACGAGCGGCTCTGGACGTATCGCGACGACAGCTTCCTCGCCCACGGCCGGGCGTCCGGACCGGAGGCGGCGCGGCAGCCCATACTGCTGACCGAATCGCTTGAGAACCCGAACGCCGCTCAGGCGCTGTTCATTGTGGACGGCTCAGAACTGGGCGACACGAAAGGCTTCGAGCGATGCTTCATCATCTTCGACGGACGGGACGAGACGGCGCTGACGGGTGCGCGGGTCCGGTGGAAGTCGCTGAAGGATGCGGGCGCGGCGCTGGCGTACTGGAAACAGTCTCCGGAAGGGCGCTGGGAAAAGGCGGCCTGATCGCCTTGCTGGCGCTGGCGGCGTGTTCGACGCCCGTCTCCGACGCCTCGGCGCCCCGCACCATCGAGGAAGCGCAGATCAACCAGCCGACGGGCTCGCGCCCGTCGAATCCGACGACCGACATGTGCCGGGCGGGCGAACTGCAATGGCTGGTCGGGAAACCGAAGACCGACATCCCCGTTCCGGTTGATGTTGTGAACCGGCGGGTCACCTGCACGAGTTGCCCGGTCACCGAGGACTATTCGCCGACCCGTCTGAACATCTTCTTCAACGAGCAGACCGACGTCGTCGAACAGGTTCGCTGCGGTTGAGCCCATCACAGGAGACGAGCCGATGAAATTCCAGGCCCTTGCCGTCGCCGCCACGGCCCTGCTGGTCGCATCCTGCGCCCCCGTTGACGCCGCCGACCCGGCGCCGATGCCGCCCGGCGACGGTCCGGCCCGGTGCAAGGCCGACCAGTACCAACGCTACGTCGGCCGCAATCGCTCGGAACTGCCGGCGCGGCCTGCCGACGAGGTCTGGCGCGTGACCTGTACGACCTGCGCCGTGACCATGGACTACAGCCCCAATCGCCTGAACATCGTGTTCGATGAAGCGTCCGGCGTGGTCCGCGAGGTCAAATGCGGATGAGGCCGTTGATCGCCGTAGCGGGCCTGGCGCTCGCGGCCTGTGCGCCTGTTGCACCGTCGCCGGAAACGACGCCGATCCCGCAGCGTTGCGACGCGGCGGCGGCCCGCTCGCTGATCGGCTCGCATGTCGGCGCGGTGTCCTTCGCGCAGGGCGCCGACGTCCGCATCGTCTGCACCACCTGCGCCACGACCAAGGATCTGCGGCCGGATCGGCTGAACGTCCGCTTCGTCGAGGCGACCGGGATCATCGAAAGCGTGGACTGCGGCTGAGCTTGTCCCCGCCCTTGGCGAACGCCGGCTTTCGGGACAAGGTGACGGCGAGGGCAGGGGAGGCCCCGTTCATGCGCAGACTTCTGATGGCCGGCGTCGCCCTGACGGTTTCGCTGATCGGCCCCGCCGCCGTGGCTGACGCGACCGCCGAGCGGGCCATGCTCGACCGGATCGAACGGCCCCAGGTCTGTGGTCCCGCCGTCTCGGCCAACACCGGCACGCCCGTCGCGGACATGGTCATGGTCGAGGGTTTCGGAACCGGCGGCTTCGCCGTCGATACGACCGTCCCCGAAGCCCAGGCCTGGTTCAATCACGGGGTCCGGCTGCGCTGGGCGTTCGAACACAAGGAATCGGTGCGCGCCTTCCGCAAGGCGCGGCTGCTCGACCCGACCTGCGGCATGTGCGCCTGGGGCGAGGCCTGGGCGCTGGGCCCCAATCTGAACGGCGGCGGCAACGACGACGACAGCCAGTCCGCCGCCCTGAAGGCCGCGCGCGACGCGCGCCGACTGGCCCGTCGCGCGACGCCGATGCAGCGCCAGATGATCGACGCCCTGGTCCAGCGCTATTCGGGCCTGAAAGGGTCGCGAGACCGGCGCTTCGCCCAGGCCATGGACCGGATCGCCCGCCGCAATCCCTCGGACATCACCGTCGCGGCCATCACCGCCGACGCCTGGATGCTCAAGGCTGACGAATGGTGGGATGACGACGGCAAGGCCAAGGACCCCGGCATCACCCGCGCCATGGGAATCCTCGAACAGGCGCTGGCGGCGGCGCCGAACGATCCGGGGGCCATCCATCTCTACATCCACCTGACCGAGTGGTCTGACGATCCGCACAAGGCCATTCCCTATGGCGAGCGCCTGGCCGCGCTGGCGCCCGGAGCCAGCCACCTCGTGCATATGCCGTCGCACACCTTCTATCGCGTCGGCCGGTATCGCGACGCCATGATGTCCAACGTCAACGCCGTGGCCCTGGACCGGCAGTACGACAGCCTCGCGCGCCCGCCCGGCGGCGTGCCCGGCATGCCCCTGCATGGTCACAACATTCATTTCGGCATGGGCGGCGCCCTGATGGCCGGCGGGGCCGAGGAGGGCCTGAAGCTCGCCGAATGGTTCCTGGCCACCTATCCGGACATCCCGGCCGACAATCTGTGGCGCCAGATGGTCGCCAACAACGCCTACGCCAACTACGGCCGGTTCGGATCGGCGCAACAGGTCGCGGCCCTGACCGAGCCCGCCGCCACCCACCCCATGCTGCGCGTCAGCTGGCGCTATGCGCGGGGCGAGGCGGCGGCGCGGGCGGGCGACGCGGCGGCGGTGCGGGCCGAGGCTGCGGCCATCGCAGCGCTCCGCACGGATCCGTCGTTCGCCTCCGGACCGATGGCCGCCGAGCGGCGCGACTTCACCGAACTGTCCCAGCGGGTCCTCGAGGGCCGGGCCGCGATGATCGATGGCGACGCCGACGCCGCCATCGCCGCCTTTACCCGCGCGGCCGCGATCCAGGGTCAGGGGGAGGAGGGCGGAGACCCGCCGATCATCTGGTATCCGACGCGCCGCAGCCTCGCCGCCGCCCTGCTGCTGAAGGGCGACGCCGCCGGCGCCAGGGCCAAGGTGCTGGAGCTGATCGAGGACTGGCCGAACGACCCTTACAGCTATTTCGTCCTGGCCGAGGCCGAGGCCGCCCTGGGCGATGCCGCCGCCGCCGCCGAGGCGCGTCGCCGGTCGCGTATCGAATGGATCGGCGGGGCCATGGACCTGAAGCTGGCCTGAGCCGGATCAGGCCGGCGCGGCGATCGCCATATTGTCGATCAGCCGCGTGCGCCCCAGCCAGGCCGCCGTCAGGATCCGGCCCGGCGCGTCGACCCGGCCGTCCTCGAAGACGCTGAGATCCTCGGCGCGACGGACGGCGACATAGTCGACCTGGCTGAACCCGGCCTTCAACAGGGCTTCGCGGGCGTCCCGCTCGACGGCGTCCAGCGCCGCACCGCTCGCGGCCGCCAGTCCGGCCTCGGCGAGCACGCCGTTCAGCTGGCGGGCGATCGCGAGCTCGGCGTCCGCCAGGTAGGCATTGCGTGACGACAGGGCCAGGCCGTAGCCGTCCCGCATCGTCGCCGACCCAATGACTTCCGTGGGGATGTCGAGGTCGCGGACCAGTCGCCGCACGACCATCAGCTGCTGCCAGTCCTTCTCGCCGAACACCGCCACATCCGCCTGGACCTGGTTCAGCAGCTTGGCGACCACCAGGGCCACACCGCCGAACATCTGCGGACGGAAATCGCCCTCCAGTCCCTCGGCCGGTCCGCCAACGCTGATCGTGGTCGTGGCGCCCGCCGGATACATCTCCTCCACCGACGGCGCGAACAGCAGGTGGCAACCCGCGCCGGCCAGCAGTCCGGCGTCCCTGGCCTCCTGCCGCGGATAGGTGCCCAGGTCCTCGTGGGCCGCGAACTGGGTCGGATTGACGAAGACGCTGGCCACTACCCGGTCCGCCCTTCGGCCGGCTTCGCGCACCAGCGTCAGATGGCCTTCGTGCAGGGCGCCCATGGTCGGCACGAAGCCAACGGTGAACCCTTGTCGCCGCCAGCCGCTTACAGTCTCACGCAGCGCCGCGATGCTGCGAACCACGGGAAGGGCGTCGGTCTCGGCCATGATGAACGGATTAACCTTCCGGCTTAAGCCTGCTTGTGAACCGGGCGGCAAATCTTGCCGTGCCAATGTCGGCTTATGACGCCCAGCCTCATCATTCGTCCAGTCGTGGTCCTCGTTTCGGCCGTCGCCCTGAACGCCTGTGGCATGATCGACAGCGATCCCCATCGCTTCGAGAACCTCGCCAACTCCGTCGCGACCATCGATGTGGGCGGCAAGGGCGCCGCCGCCGCGCCGCCGCGCACCGCCGCTGACGCGGGCCTGCGTCCCGCGCTGCGGGTCGAGGTGATGGACCCTCATGCCCTCTGGGACGCGCGCGACGGGCTTGAAGGCGCGGTTGAACGCGCTGCGCCCCAACTGGTCGCCGCCGCCGCCCCCGCTGTCGCCGACGCCGTGGTTCAACAGGTGTCCACCCGCATCGACGCCGCCTCTTCGCGCGCCGGCCTGCGTCCCGCCCTGCCGTCGTCCCGCGCGGCCGCGCCGCGCGCCAACCGGGGCCTGGTCCAGCTCGGCGCCTATTCGAGCGAGG
>CAYNNT010000055.1:0-19236 GCA_964398675.1 uncultured Brevundimonas sp. | reverse complement strand
CGTCTGGAGCTATCTGCGCCAGTTCATGTACACCAAGTGGGTGATCGTCGTGGACGACGACATCGACGCCCGCGACTGGAAACAGGTCATGTGGGCCATCTCCACCAAGATGGACCCGGCGCGCGACATCACCGTCATCGAGAACACCCCGATCGACTACCTCGACTTCGCCAGCCCCGAGAGCGGCCTCGGCTCCAAGATCGGCCTCGACGCCACCGACAAATGGCCGCCCGAGACGAAGCGCGAATGGGGCGAGGAGATCCGCATGGACGACGCCGTCGTCGAGCGGGTGTCAGACATGTGGGACTCGCTCGGATTGCCGGGTGACGGGAAGCCGATCTGGAAATAGCGGCGTTTCGTTTCCTCCGCCGATTGTGTCCGAAAAGCGCTTCACAAATGACAGAACCGTAATCTAGGGTCGGGACTTCGCTTTCCTCCCCTGTTTGAGGCCTGTCATGAAGCTTCCGCTGATCGCCCTGCTCGCCGTCGTGCTCGCCGCGCCCGTTGTCACCGTCCCGACCGCCGCCGACGCCCAGGTGCGGGTCGGCAGCGGCGCCCGGCGCGACCCGCCGCGTCGCGTCCGCCCGCCGGCGCCGCGCCTGACGGAGGCGGAGGAAGACCGGCTCTGGGACGCCCAGGCCGAGGTCAACAGCCTCGACAGCCAGATCGCCGCGGTGAACGCCCTGGCCGCCGCTGCGGGCGGCGCCACGCCCGAGCATCAGGCCACGCTGGCCGACCTCACGACGCGCCGTTCCGCCGAACAGGCCGTGATCGACCGGCTGCAGGCCAAGCTGAACCGCTGAGCCGTCAGTCCCGATAGAGCTGCGCCAGCCGCCCCGCGGCTGCGCGCATGGCCTCTCTCAGGGCCGCGGGGGTCAGAACCTCGGCTTCAGGGCCCAGCCGAAGGAAGTCGGTCGCGGCGTGCGCGACCGACTCGATCGGCACGGTCACTTCGATCCAGCTATCGCCGGACTCCGCCCCGGCCGCGGCTTCAGCCGCAATGCGCGCCTGTTCGGCCCCCAGCTTCGCGAGCCGTTTCAGCCCGGCGCGCGACAGCCGCAGCCTCGCCGTCCCGGTGAAGATGTCGGCCTCGAACCGTCGCGACGTCTCCGCCCACCAGACCGCGAGGTCGAACCCTGCGGGCCGCTCGAACGTCGCCTCGCCGACCGTCAGGTCCAGAATGTTCGAGACGCGATAGGTGCGGGGCTCCCGCCGCCCCTCGACCGCCCGCGCCGCGAGATACCAGAGCCCCGCCTTGAGGATCAGGCCGAGCGGCTCCAGTTCGCGCGCAACCTCGCCCTTCCAGCTCTCATAGCGCACCGAAATGCGCCGGCAGTTCCAGACGGCCTGGGCGATGGCGGGCAGGCGTTCGGCCTCGTCGGTGGTCTGGTACCAGCCGACCGGGTCGAGGTGAAACCGACCCGCCAGCCGCTCCGCCGCCGCCTGACGCTCGGGCGGGAGCGCGGCCAGCAGCTTCAGCTGCATGGTCGTCACCGCGCCGGAAAACCCCATCTGCGCCGCAGGTCCTGACAGGCCTCCGAGGAACAGCGTCTCGGCTTCCGCGTCCGTCAGCCCGGTCAACCGGGTGCGGTAGCCGTCCATCAGCTGGAACCCGCCCGCCCGGCCGCGATCCGCATAGACCGGAGCCCCCGCAGCGCTCAGTTGGTCGATGTCGCGATAGATGGTTCGGACCGACACCTCGAACTCCGCCGCCAGCGTCTCGGCCGTCATCCGCCCCCGGGTCTGGAGCAGCAGCAGGATCGAAAGCAGTCGGCTGGCGCGCATTTTTCGACGATAGCCGATTTATCCTGACAACAGGTGTCAGTTCATACGCCCTATGGCTGGCGGCGTTCACCGAGAAGGATCCCGCCATGTCCGCCCAACCCATCGAAGCCCTGCCCGAGCTTCACGATTTCGACTTCATCCACGGCCGCTGGGACGTCGCCAACCGACGGCTGAAGCTCTGGGGCGTCGGTTCTGACGACTGGGACGAATTCCCCTCGACCTCCCGGTGCGAGCCGCGGCTCGACGGTCTGGCCAACATCGAACAGATCGACTGTCCGGCGCGCGGCTGGACCGGCATGGCGGTGCGGTCCTTCGACATTCCCGCCCGCGAATGGGTCATCTACTGGATCAGCAGCCAGAACGGCGTGCTGCAGCCGCCCGTGCGCGGCCGGTTCGGCGCCGACGGCTGCACGCTCGAGGGTCCGGATCACCACAACGGCCGGCCCGTCATCGCCCGCTACATCTGGTCCGACATCACCCCCGACAGCGCCCGCTGGACCCAGACCTTCTCCTTCGACGAGGGCCGGACGTGGGAAATCAACTGGATCATGGATTTCCGGAGGTCGGCATGACCCTTCAGGTCTTCGAGCTGCGCCAGTATGCGATGAGGCCCGGACGCCGCGACGAGCTGATCGCCCTGTTCGAGCGCGCGTTCGTCGAGACGCAGGAGGCGGCGGGCATCCGTCTCATCGGCCTGTTCCGCGACCTGGACCAGCCCGACCGGTTCGTCTGGATGCGCGGCTATCCTGATCAGGCCGCCCGCCAACCCGCGCTCAACGCCTTCTACAACTCCGACCACTGGTTCGCTCACCGCAGCGCGACCAACGCAACCATGACCCGTTCGGACGACGTGCTCCTGCTGCGTCCCCTGTCGCAGGCGCTGGCGCCGGATGTTTCCGGCCCCATCCCGACCGGGGAAGCGCCGGGCCGCGGCGTGGTGGTGCTGGGCGTCCACCGCCTCGACGGACCCGACGACCTGCTGGCGACAGCGTTCCGGAGCACCTTCGTGGACGCGCTGGCCGAGGCTGGACTGGCGGTCAGGACAGCCGGCGTGACTGACCCGACGCCCAACAGCTTTCCGCGCCATCCGGTTCGCGAGGGCGAATGGGTGCTTGTCTGGCTGTCCTGCCAGCCGGACGAACGCGCCGCCGACGCCGCCCTCGCCCGCGCCCGAACCGACCCGCGGCTCGCGCCCCTCTTCACCAAGCCGCTCCAGCTCATGCGGTTGCAGCCCACCGCCCGTTCACGACTGCAGGGCAGCCCGCCGATTGCAGGGTGACGGCGACCTGATTCCCTCCCTAGGGTCCGGCTCCGCAGGGTGGGGACCGTCGTGAGCGCTTTCGAATTCTTCTTCAGCTTCTACGGCCTGTTGCTGGGCCTGTCGGTCGCGGAGCTGGTCGGCGGGTTCGCACGGCTGCTGCATGAGCGGCATCGCATCCGCTTCGGCTGGCTGACCCCGCTTCTGGCCCTGTTCGTGGCGCTGGATCTGGCCACCTTCTGGAATCAGGCCTGGCGCTTCTTCCGGGGCGCGCCGTTCAATCCGGCCCTGCTGCTGATCGGCCTGGTCATCGCCGCGACCTTCTATGTGGCGGCCAGCGTGACCTTCCCGCGCGTAACCGCCGAGGGCGTGGAGACGCGCATCGACCTGGACGATCATTTCTGGGCCCACCGGCGCGTGGTCTTCGGCTGCGTGCTCGCGGCCAATGCGATGGTCTGGGTGCTGCTGGCGTTGCTCGGTCTCGTGGACCCCGCGTGGGCCGAGCTCTGGACACCTCGCGTGGTCATCGGCCTCTGCCTGTTCGCCGTATGCACCGCGACGGCCGCGTTCGCGCCGTGGAAGCGACTGGTCACGGCCGCCCTGTTGATCGTCCTGGCCTATACCCTGTGGAACATGGTGCGCGCCGGCGCCGCCCTTGTGGCCTCGGGCGCCTGGTCCCCGGCCACCGGCGGCTAAGGCTTGCCAGACGGACGGGATCGTCCGACGAAGGGCCATGCGCCTCCTCCTCATTCCCGCGGCCCTCGCCGCCCTTGCCTGTTGCGTGACCCCCGCCATGTCCCAGACCGTCCCGAACGCCGCCCCTTGGGACCAGCCCTTCCTGCCGCCCGCGCCCGCCTGGGACGGCGCCAGCCGCGCCCTGCTGCGCGACGCCTCGGATCCCTGGGTCACGGCCTTCGAGACCGACGCCGACCATGACTTCAGCCCGGACTACGCCGACACCCGCGCCTGGTTCGACCGTCTGGACGCCGCCTCGGACCTGATCCGCATCGAACAGTTCGGCGTCTCGCCCGAGGGCCGGCCGATCTACGCCGTCATCGCCTCGAAGGACGGCGCGGCCTTCGACCCGTCCAAGCCCGTGCTGCTGGCCCAGGCCGGCATCCATCCGGGCGAGATCGACGGCAAGGACGCGGGCATGATGCTGCTCCGCGACATCGCCTTCAACGGCAAGGCCGACCTGCTGGACCGGGTCAATCTGATCCTGATCCCCATCCTCTCGGTGGACGGCCACGAGCGGGCGTCGGGCTACAGCCGCCCCAACCAGCGCGGGCCCCGCATCCAGGGCTGGCGCAACACCGCGACCAACCAGAACCTCAACCGCGACTATCTGAAACTGGACCAGCCCGAGATGCGGGCGGTGCGCGGTCTGGTGCTGAAATACCGGCCCGACCTCTATGTCGACATCCACGTCACCGACGGCATGGATTACCAGTACGACGTCACCTACGGCTACAACGGCGAGAACGGCGTCTATTCGCGCAGCCCCGCCACCGCCCTCTGGCTGGACGATCTCTTCAAGCCGGCGATCAACGCCGCGCTCGAGGCCGAGGGCCATATCCCCGGCGAACTGGTCTTCGGCGTCGAGGACGGCAATCCCCGCGCCGGTCTTTCGGACGGCGGTCTCGGCGAGCGGTTCTCCAACGGCTGGGGTTCGGCCGCCCACGTCCCGACCATCCTGATCGAGAACCACAGCCTCAAACCCTACGAGCAGCGGGTGCTGGGGACCTATGTCTTCCTCGAGGCCGCCATACGCCGTCTCGCCGCGGACGGCCCTGCCCTGCGCACGGCCATCGCCGCCGACTCAGCCCTCCGGCCCGCGCAGATCCCGGCCAATTTCACGGCCGATCCGACCCCGGCCTACACCCGCACCTTCAAGGGCATCCGCTACGAGATGTACGACAGCCCCGCCTCCGGCCGTCAGGAGATCCGCTGGCTGGGCGTGGCCGATCCCGAGCCCTGGTCCCTGCCCTTCTACGGTTCGCGCCCGACCCTGACATTGGCGCGCCCCGAGGCCTACTGGGTGCCGTCCTGGCGCACCGACATCATCGAACGCCTGCGCCTGCACGGGATCCGTATGGAGACGCTCGACGCCCCGCGCACGGTGAACCTGGACATGCTGCGCCTTGTGGAACCGAAGCTGGCGACCCGCGCCAATGAGGGTCACGTCGGCGTCACCGTCACCGGCGTCACGCCCGAGCGTCGCGACTGGACCTTCCCCGCCGGCTCGGTCCGCGTCCCCACCGACCAGCCGCTGGGCGACATCGTGGTCCTGCTGCTGGAGCCGCAGTCCTCCGAAAGCTTCTTCGCCTGGGGCCTGTTCCCCGAGGTGCTCAGCCGGGTCGAATATATCGAGGGCTACGCCATCGCCCCGCTGGCCGAGGCCATGATGGCCGCTGACCCGGCGCTCAAGGCCGCGTTCGAGGCCAAGCTGGCGGCCGAGCCGGAGTTCGCGGCCGACGGCGACGCGCGTTTGCAGTGGTTCTATGAGCGAACCCCGTTCTATGATGACCACTACCGGCTCTATCCGGTGGGGAGGGAAAACTGATGGCGCTGTTCGAGACGATGACATCGGTCCAGGCCGCCGCCCTGTGGAGCGGCCTGCTGCTTCTGCTGATGATCCTGCTTTCAGTGCGGGTCGCCCTGAACCGAAAGAAGCACAAGGTGCTGCTGGGCGACGGAGCCGCGTCCCAGATCACCCTGCCGGGCCGGGTCTTCGGCAATGCCGCGGAATATGTTCCGGTCGGCGTCGGCGCCCTCGCCTTGCTGGCCATGCTGGGTATGCCGGTGATGGCCGTGCACGTCGTCGGCGGAGTCCTTTTGGCGGGGCGTCTGATCCACGCCGTCGGCCTGAGTGACAAGAAGCCGACCTTTGGTCGCGTCCTCGGCATGGCCCTGACCTATCTCGCCCTGTTCACCGCCGGCGGGATGCTGGTGGTCCACGCCTTCGTCTGAACTTCACGCGCGCGGTTGCGGCGTCGCCTTGTCCCGGCCATATCGGGGCATGCCTGACCGTACCGCGTCCGCCGCCTCCCCCGACATCCTGCCCGATCTGGTCGCCGCCGCCCTGAGGGCCGGGGCCGACGCCGCCGAGGCCGTCTCGGCCGAGCGCGCCTCCCTGTCCGTCGGCGTCCGCAACGGCGCGCTCGAGGAGGTCGAGCGCGAGGAAAGCCGCGACCTCGGCCTGCGCGTCTTCATCGGCCGGCGTCAGGCGACCGTCTCCGCCTCGGACCTGTCCGACGCCACCCGCGCCCGGCTTGTCGAGCGCGCCGTGGCCATGGCCCGTCTGGCCCCCGAAGACCCCTACGCCGGCCTCGCCCCGCAGGACCGGCTCGCCCACGGCCCCTTCGCCGACCTCGACCTGTTCGACCCCGCCGAGCGCAGCGCCGCCGAACTCGAGGCGATGGCCGCCGAGACCGAAGCCGCCGCCCTGGCCGTGCCCGGCGTCGCCAAATCCGAAGGCGGCCACGCCTCGGCCTCGTCCAGCCGCTGGCGGCTGGTCACCTCGCACGGCTTCGACGGCGCCTATCACGGCTCGGCCTTCTCGCTGGGCGTCGGCGTCATCGCCGAGAAGGACGGGGCCATGGAACGCGGCGGCGAGCACCGCGCGGTCCGTCACCTGTCCGACCTGCCGTCCGCCGCCTCCATCGGCGACTACGCCGGCCGACGCGCCGTGGCCCGCACCGGCCCGCGCAAGATCGACTCGACCACCGCCCCGGTGATCTTCGAGAATCGCATCGCCACCCAGGTCCTCTCGCCCATCCTCGGCGCCATCTCCGGCCCCTCGATCGCCCGCGGCACCTCCTTCCTCAAGGACCGGCTCGGCCAGCGCATCCTGCCGGCCGGCGTCGACCTGGTCGACGACCCGTTCCGCATCCGCGGCCTCGGCTCCACCCCGTTCGACGACGAGGGCGTGGCGGTGTCGCGCCAGTCGATCGTCGAGGACGGCGTCCTGAACACCTGGCTGCTGAACAGCGCCGCCGCCGCCCAGCTGGGCCTCGCCTCGTCTGGCCACGCCTCGCGCGGCCTCGCCGGCCCGCCCGGCGTCTCGACCCACAACCTGCATCTGGAACCCGGCGAGCGCGATCTGGCCGGACTGATGGCCGACGCCGGAACCGGCCTGCTGGTCACCTCGATGTTCGGCCCCTCGCTGAACGCCAACAACGGCGACTGGTCGGCCGGGGTCTCGGGCTTCTGGTTCGAGAACGGCGAGATCGTCTGGCCCGTAAGCGGCGTCACCGTCGCGGGCAATCTGGCCGAGCTCTGGACCCGCCTGGAGCGCGGTTCGGACCTCGAGTTCCGCAGCAGTTTCAACAGCCCGTCGCTGATGTTCGACGGCGTCGCCATCGCCGGCAAATGAGCGATCTGGCCGCAGACCTCGCCCTGATCCGCGACGCCGCCGAGGCGGCCGGGCGGCTGGCGCTCGCGGAACGCGACGCGGGGCTGAAGGTCTGGTCCAAGTCCGGCGGCTCCCCCGTCACCTCGGCCGACATGGCCGTCGACCAGCTGCTCAAGGACACCCTGTTGTCGGCCCGGCCCGACCACGGCTGGCTGTCGGAAGAGACCGCGGACAATGCCGACCGCCTGGCCAACCGCCGCATCTTCGTGGTCGATCCGATCGACGGCACCGTCGCCTATATGAAGGGCAAGCCGTGGTGGTGCATTCCCATCGCCATCGTCGAGGACGGCCGCCCCGTCGCCGCCGTCATCCATGCCCCGGCGCTGGGCGAGACCTTCACCGCCACCCTCGGCGGCGGCGCCGCGCTGCAGGGCCGCCCGATCAGCGCCTCCGACACCACCGACCTGGACGACGCCTCAGTCCTGGCCGACGCCCGGCTGATCGAGGGGCCGCACTGGATCGAGCCCTGGCCCGCCATGCGGTTCGAGAAGCGCAACGCCATCGCCTATCGGATGGCCCTCGTCGCGGCCGGGGCCTTCGACGCCGCCATCAACCTGTCGCCGAAATGGGACTGGGACGTCTGCGCCGGCTGCCTGATCGTCGAGGAGGCCGGCGGCCGGGTCAGCGACCACCACGGCCACGCCTGGCGCTTCAACCAGTCCGACCCGCGGCAGAACAGCCTCGTCTGCAGCGCCCCGGCGCTTCACCCGTTGATCGTTCGGCGGACAGCGCCTATTCCGCTGGCGCCCCGCTAGGCGAAACCGGTCCTGATGGACGCCGTCCGTCAGGGGTCAGATTTCGTCCCAACAAGACTTCCCCTCCCCCGGACCATCGCACTCATGACCCAGCCCGCCGAAACCGACCAGCTTCTCCACCTCGTCATCGGCGGCGAGCTGCGCCACCTCGACGCCCCGGTGTTCCGCGACCTGTCCAAGGTCGAGTTCGTCGGCGCCTTCCCCAACTATGAAGAGGCCCGCAAGGCCTGGAAGGCCCGCGCCCAGGCCACGGTCGACAACGCCCACATGCGGTTCTTCATTCTGCACGCCCACCGCATGATCGATCCCCGCGGCGACGCGCACGGTCACTGAGCGCGGAACCGGGTCCCGGCCCGGCGCGCTTTCAGGCCTATGGCGCCGCTTCACCCTGCAGGACTCCGATCTTGACCCTCTTCGGCCGAACCTTTGACGGAACCGGGATCGTCTCCCTCGTTTCGATGCTGCTGTTGCTGGTCCTGTGGATCCGCGTCTGGCGCGCCGACCGCCGCGAGTCGCAGTGGTTCAGGACCTGGAACGCAGAACGCAAGGCGCGCCGCGACGCCGAGATCGCCGCTGAAAACGGTGAGGCCGGAGCGCCGTCTGAAAAGAGCGAGCCGCGAGGCCCCTGGGGCTGACGCCTACTCCCGACGCAGCAGTTTGTCGGTCAGGATCGTGCCCCACCATCCGGCCTTGAACTCGGCCCGGATCGCCTTCGGATCATAGGCGTCGCTGTCGATCCAGTCGATGAAGCTGACCCCCGTCGGCTCGACCTCGTTGAGGTATTTCTCCAGCGTATAGTCCAGCACGCCCGTCAGCCCCTCGCGGTGGTGCAGGTAGCGTTTGGACAGCTGTTCGATGGCCACAGACATCGGCTCGCCCAGATGGAAATGGCGATAGAAGACCGCCATCATCCCGGCCCGGTCGGCCCCCGACTTGCAGTGGATCAGGACCGGATAGTCGATCGTCCGGAACAGTTCGCGCGCGCGATGCACCCGGTCCTTCTGCGGCGGGTCGCGGGAATCCAGCGGCGCGTCGATCAGGGTCAGACCCAGCCGTTCGCAGGCCTCCTTCTCCAGCGCGTAATAGGCTTCGTCCCGCGCCCCGCGCAGGTTGATGACCGTCTTGATCCCCTTGGACTTCCAGTAGGCCAACTGCCGCGGGGACGGCTGGTTGGTCCGCACCAGATCCGGCCCCAGCCAGTGCCCGTTCATGAACCAGCGGCGCAGGAAGGCGTGATCCTTCCAGACATAGTCCCACCGCGCCTTGAACCGGCCGCCCGGGGTGCTGAGATCGTAACGCGCCATGGAACGCAGATAGCGGGTCGCAACCGACCCGTCATCCCGGAAGGCGTTGACGAACGTATAGCTCTACGGTTATCGGTCTGATCAATAGCCAACGAGTTATAGGTTTGATGCCGGACGCCCCCGATCTTCTCTTCCGCACGCTCGCCGATCCGACGCGGCGCGCCATCTTCGAGCGGCTGTGCCGGGACGGCGAACAGACGGTCGGCGCCCTGACCGCCCGGGCCGGCGTCTCACAACCGGCCGTCTCCAAACACCTCGGCGTCCTCAAGCTGGCCGGACTGGTCCGGGACCGCCCCGACGGCCGGCAGATCCACTACAGCGCCCGGCTCGCCGCCCTCGCGCCGCTGACCGACTGGACGCGACAGATGACCGGCTTCTGGGAGGCCCGCTTCGACGGCCTCGAAGACCTGCTGACAAGGATGGACCAATGACCGTCGCGACCGAAACCCGCTCCGTCGTCGTCGAGAGGGAGTTCGCCCATCCGCCCGGGAAACTGTGGCGCGCCCTCACCCAGCCGCACCTGATCGAGGCCTGGCTGATGAAGAACGACTTCCAGCCCGTCGTCGGACACAGCTTCACCCTTCGAGGCGACTGGGGCGGCGTTCTGGACTGCGAGGTCCTGACCGTCGAACCGAACCGGACCCTCGCCTACCGCTGGGACTTCGAACACGAGGACCCCGCCTTCAATCTGAAGAGCGTCGTCACCTTCACCCTGACCCCGACGGACACGGGCACGCACCTTCGCATGGAGCAGGCGGGCTTCCGCCCCGATCAGAAACAGGCCACCGGCGGCGCCCGGCACGGCTGGGCGCAGTTCCTCGACAAGCTGGGCGATCTGCTGGCCGGAGCGGAATAGTCCCATGCCGGACCCGAAACGTCTTTCCGGTGGCAATCCGCAGATCGCCGGGGGCTTCGGCGACCCTCCCGTCCAGGCCTGGATCGCCGCCGCGCCGGGCTGGAAGGGCGAGGTCGCGCGCCGCCTCGACGCCCTCATCGAACGCACGGTCCCCGGCGTGAGGAAGGCGGTCAAATGGAACACGCCCCTCTACGGCGTTGAGGAGGGCGCCTGGTTCGCCAGCGTCCACGCCTTCGACCGCTATCTGAAGATCGCCTTCTTCCGCGGTGCGGCGCTGGACCCGGTTCCGCCGGTCGGCTCGAAACACCCGGAGGTGCGCTATTTCCACATCCACGAAGACGATGCGTTCGACGAAGTCCAACTGGCCGACTGGCTGAATCAGGCCAGCCGGCTCCCCGGCGAACGACTGTAGGCGGCGCGCAAGGAACCCCGGCCATGAACAGGAACGAAAACCTCGAGGGCGCCGAATTTCCCGGTCCCTTTATCGACGCGAAGATCGCCGCCCTCGGCGACTGGCGCGGCGAGACCCTCGCGCGCGTTCGCGACCTGATCCACCAGGCCGACCCCGAGGTGGTCGAGACCGTGAAATGGCGCGGCGTTCCGGTCTGGGAGCACGCGGGCATCCTGTGCACCGGCGAGGTCTACAAGGCCTGTGTCAAACTCACCTTCGCCAGGGGCGCCGCGCTCGCTGACCCGACGGGGCTGTTCAACGCCAGTCTGGAAGGCAACGCCCGGCGCGCCATCGACATCCCGCAGGGCGCCGCCCTCGACGACGACGCCTTCAAGGCCCTCATCCGCGCCGCCGTGGCGCTGAACACGGCGAAGAAGACCCGCGCCTGATTGGCCATTGCCATGCCGCGACGCATGGTTGACGCTCGCCTGGCCTGCCGCGCCGGGCGAGCGGCCCGTGCATCGTCCGAGGTATCCCTGAACCATGGCTCCCGGCTGTTTCCGCTTCGGCGCCTTCCTGCTGGACCCGGACGATCGTCGCCTGACCCGCGACGGCGCGTCGGTTGAGCTGAACGCCCGCTACCTCGACGCCCTCGCCCTGCTGGTGCGCGAACAGGGCAAGCTGGTGTCCAAGGACCGGTTTCTGGAGGAGGTCTGGCGCGGCGTCCCGGTCACCGACGAGGCCCTGACCCAGTGCATCCGCACGATCCGGCGTCAACTCGGCGACGACGCCGCCAGGCCGCGCTTCATCGAGACCGTGCCCAAACACGGCTACCGGTTCATCGCGCCCGTCGAATCGCCCGCGGCCGGGCCCCTCCCCGCCGCGGCCTCCGCGACGCCGGCGTCCGGTCCGGCGCCCGAGGGGCCATGGGCCCTGTCGCTCCAGCTCGGCGGCGCCGGCATGCTCGGCGGCGGAATCGCCGGCGTGATCGGCGGCCTGTTCTACGGCCTCGGCGCCGCCCAGCCCCTGCAGTCCGGCATGGGCGCGAGTTCGGTCATTCTCGTCCTGATCGCCCTCACGGTCGCCGTCGGCGTGATCGGCGGCGCCGGCGTCGGCGTCGGCGTCGCGACGGCCCGAACCGCCCGGGGCCAGGCCTCCCCCGGCGGCATCCTCGGCGGCGCCTTCGGCGGCCTGATCGTCGGCGCGATCGTGAAGCTTCTCGGCGTAGACGCCTTCAACCTGCTGTTCGGCCAGTCCCCGAGCGCCATGACCGGCGCGGGCGAAGGCGCCCTGCTCGGCGCCGCGATCGGCTTCGGGCTCTGGCTTTACGCCGGCCGTGGGCTCAGCCTCAGGCTCACCGCCGCCGCAACCGCCCTGACCGGGGCTGTCGTCGGCGTCCTGATCCCGCTGTCCGGCGGGCGGCTGATGGGCGGCAGCCTCGACCTGCTGGCCCGCCAGTTCCCGGCCTCCCGGCTGCGCCTCGACCCGATCGGAGCCCTGTTCGGAGAAGCCGATTTCGGCCCCGTCACCCAGGCCGTCACCGGCGGCATCGAAGGCGCCCTGTTCTGCGGCTTCGTCGTCGGGACGATCATTCTGGTGCAGCGCCGTTTCGGCTCCGACGTCTGACCGATGCGGCCCCGGAAAGACGCTGACCACCATCCCCGCTTGACTTGCCGCCCCAGCCGTCCGACCTCCGACCCATGACGCCGCCCATCCCCGCCGCTGACGAGAAGGAGCCGCTGCGCCCGCTGCTGGGCCGCATCTGGCGCGACTATCTCTCGCACCACCGGACGCCGCTGTTCCTGTCGATCGCCTGCGCCGCCGTCGTCGGCGTCATGGCCGCCACAGTGCTGCAGTTGCTTGAGCCGGCCATCGACGGCCTGTTCCTCGGCAAGGCCGTGACCATCTGGGGCGTCTTCACCGTGCCGGAGGGCCGGGCGCTGGTCTGGATCCCGGTCATCATCATCGGCGCGGGCGTGATCTGGACCGCCGCCGCCCTCGGCCAGGCGGCCCTCGTCAACCGGCTCGGCCACGGCATTGTCGGCGACATCCAGGTGCGGCTGTTCGGGGCCATGATCCGCGCCGACCTCGCCCGCCTGCGCAGCCAGCATTCCGGCGGCTTCGTCTCCTCGGTCCTGTTCGACGCCAATCTGGTGCGCGAGGCCTTCACCAACGGGGTGGTCAACTACACCCAGCACGCCCTGACCCTGATCGCCGTCATCGGCTACATGGCCTGGACCGACTGGCGGCTGACGGCGATCGTCCTGCTGGGCGCGCCCGTCATCGCCTTCGTCATGCGCCGCTTCGGCAAGCGGATGCGCAAGGCCACCACCGGCGCCATGGTCGAGACCTCCAACCTCTCCACCGCCCTGATGGAGAACCTCGACGGCGTCCGCCTGATCAAGATCGAAAACCGCGAGGCCGCCGAGGAGGACCGGGTCGGCGAGGTCGTCGCCCGGCGCCAGCGTCACGTCATCAAGAGCGCCGACTCCCGCGCCTTCGCCGGCCCCTTCTCCAACCTCGTGGCCATGATCGTGGTCGCCGCCGTCATGGCCTACGCCGGCTGGCGCGCGCAGGACGGCACGATGAGCGTCGGCTCCTTCGCCGCCTACATCGGCCTGCTGATGGCCGCCGGCCAGTCGCTGCGGCAGGTGACCAATCTCCAGACCGTCATGTCCGAGGGCCTGACCGCCGCCCGCCGCCTGTTCTCCGCACTCGACATCGAGCCCGAGATCCGCGAGGCGCCCGATGCGGCGCCGCTCGCCGACGGCCCCGTTACCGTCGCCTTCGAGCGCGTCTCCTTCGCCTATGCACCGGCGGCCGAAGGCGGCGCCCCGACCCTGTCCGACGTTTCGCTGTCTGTCGCGCCCGGGGAGACCGTGGCCCTCGTCGGCCCCTCGGGCGGCGGCAAGAGCACCATCCTCAGCCTGCTGCCGCGCTTCTATGACGTCACCGCCGGCGCGGTGACCGTCAACGGGCGCGACATCCGTGAGCTCAAGCTCCACGACCTGCGTGCGAAGATCGCCCTGGTCACCCAGGAGCCCTTCCTGTTCGACGACACCCTCGCCGCCAACATCGCCTACGGCCGTCCCGGCGCCACCGCCGAGGACATTGTCGCCGCCGCCCAGGCGGCCGCCGCCCACGAGTTCATCTCCGCCCTGCCCGAGGGCTATGCGACCCGGGCCGGCGAGGCGGGCCTGCGCCTGTCCGGCGGCCAGCGCCAGCGCATCGCCATCGCCCGCGCCTTCCTCAAGAACGCCCCCATCCTGCTGCTCGACGAGGCCACCAGCGCCCTCGACACCGAGAGCGAGGCCCTCGTCCAGGCCGCCCTCGAGCGGCTGATGCAGGGCCGCGCCACCCTGATGATCGCCCACCGCCTGTCCACGGTCCGCAACGCCGACCGCATTCATGTGATCGAGGCCGGCCGGGTGGTGGAAACCGGCTCCCACGTCGAGCTGGTCAAGCTGGGCGGCCTCTATTCGCGACTGGCGAGACAACAGTCGCTGGACGGGGATCCCGTCACGGCGGTGATATGAGACCGCTCCGCAACCCCGTCATCCAGGGCGTCCTCGCCTGGCTTCTGGCCCAGTGGATGCGCTTCTGTTTCGCGACCATCCGCTGGACCTGGGAGAACCAGGCCGTGGCCGAGGAGGTCTGGGCCCAAGGCGGCGGCGTGCTGGCGGTCTTCTGGCATTCGCGGATCGGCCTCAGCCCCGCCTGCTGGCCCCTGGATCGCGCCACGCCCGCCAAGGCCCTGATCTCGCTCAGCGCGGACGGCGAGTTCATCGCCAAGGCCGTCGCCCGTCAGGGCTTCCCGGCCGTGCGCGGCTCGTCCTCCAACAAGGACAAGGCAGACCGCGCAAAGGGCGG
Organism: uncultured Brevundimonas sp.; assembly: GCA_964398675.1. GTDB lineage: Bacteria > Pseudomonadota > Alphaproteobacteria > Caulobacterales > Caulobacteraceae > Brevundimonas. The sequence goes on along the minus strand of CAYNNT010000055.1, from coordinate 4,603 downwards.
CTCCCAGGCCCTGCGCGACGGCCTGCGCCAGCTCCGGGACGGCGGGCTGGCCATCACCCCCGACGGCCCCCGCGGCCCCATGCGCGAAATGGCCGAAGGCCTGCCGCTGCTGGCCAAACTCTCGAAGGCGCCCGTGTTGTTCATCGGCATGTCCTGCAGTCCTGCGATCCGGCTGAACAGCTGGGACCGCGCCGTCCTGCCCCTGCCCTTCGGGCGCGGTGCCATTGTCTGGGACGTCACCCACTATCCCGAAGGCGCCGACCTGCCCGACGTCGCCCGCGACTGGACCGAACGCCTGACGGCGGTCGAGGCCCGGGCCGACGCCCTCACCGGCCTCGCGCGGGTGTGAGATGAGCCCCGCCCTGATCGCCTGGCGGCTCCTGACCCGCGCGCTGGAGCCCCTCGCCCCCCGGCTGCTCGACGCCCGCGCCAAACAGGGCAAGGAAGATCCGGAGCGCGTCGACGAACGCCTCGGCCACGCCTCCGTCGCCCGGCCCGACGGCGACCTTGTCTGGCTGCACGGCGTCAGCGTGGGCGAGACCCTGTCCCTGCTGCCCGTGGTCGAACGCCTGGGCCGCAGCAGGCCCGACCTCGCAGTGCTCGTCACTTCCGGCACCCTGACCTCGGCGCAACTGCTGGCCCAGCGGCTGCCGGCGGGCGTCATCCATCAGTACGCCCCGGTCGATGCACCCGGCGCGGTCGCCGCCTTCCTCGACCACTGGCGGCCATCGCTGGCCGTCTTCGTCGAGAGCGAACTCTGGCCCAACCTGATCCTCGAGGCCCGCAAGCGCGGCGTGAAGCTGGTGCTCGCCAGCGCCCGCATCACGGAAAAGACCGTCGACGGCTGGCGTCGCTTCCCGGGCGCGGCGCGGCAAATCCTGTCCGCCTTCGACCGCATCCTGCCGCAGGACGAGACCTCGGCGGCCCGGCTGGAAAGCCTCGGCGCCCGGATCGACGGCCATGTGAACCTGAAGCTCTCCGGCGAGGCCCCGCCCCACGACGCCGCCGCCTTCACCCGCCTCAGCGCCGCCATCGGCGACCGGCCCGTCGTCGTCGCCGCCAGCACTCATGACGGCGAGGAGATCGCCCTCGTCCGCGCCCTCGACAAGCTGGCCGACCGCCTGTGCCTGATCCTCGTGCCCCGGCACCCGGCCCGCAGCCCGGAGATCTCCGCCGCCCTGTCCCGCGACGGCTATCGCTTCGCCCTGCGCTCGCATGGCCGCGAGCCCGACCGCGATACCGACCTCTATCTGGCCGACACCCTCGGCGAGATGGGCCTGTTCCTGCGGCTCGCCGATGTGGTCGTCATGGGCGGCTCCTTCTCCGCGTCGCTCGAGAAGCCGCCGGTGGGGGGTCACAACCCGCTGGAGCCTGCCCGCCTCGGAAAGCCCGCCGTCACCGGCCCCGACATGACCAACTGGGCCGCCGTCACCGAAGCCCTCGTCCAGGCGGGCGGTCTGGCCGTCGCCGATGCGCCGTGGGACCTGCCCGCCGTGATCGCGCCCCTGCTCGCCGACAACGCCGCCGCCAGGGCCATGGGTGAACGCGGCCGACGCGCCGCCGCCGAGGCCGGCTCCGGCCTCGACCGGTTGTGGGAGACGCTTGCGCCCCTCCTGCCCCCCGCCCCGCAGCGAGGCCGCCGATGAAGCTCAACACCCCTCGCTGGTGGTACACGCGCGACGCCAGCCACGGCGCGGTCCTGCGGTTCCTGCTCAAGCCCCTGTCGTGGATCTGGGCCGCCGCCACGGCGCGCCGCATCGCCCGCGCCGACCCGGTCGATCCGGGCATTCCGATCATCTCGGTCGGCAATCTGACCGTCGGCGGCTCCGGCAAGACCCCGGTGACCCGCGAGGCCATCCGCCTGCTGCATGAGGCCGGCATCAACGCCCACGGCCTGTCGCGCGGCTACGGCGGGTCCCTGCGCGAGCCGACCCGGGTCGATGCCGCGATCCACACCGCCGCCGATGTCGGCGACGAACCCCTGATGCTGGCCCTCGGCGGCCCGACCTGGATCGCCCATGACCGCGTCGCCGGCGCCCGCGCCGCAGCGGCTGCCGGGGCGCAGGTTCTGGTCCTCGACGACGCCCACCAGAATCCGACCCTGGAGAAGACACTCAGCCTCGTCGTCGTGGACGGCGAGACGCGCGGCGACGAATGGCCCTTCGGCGACGGCTCCGTGTTTCCGTCCGGCCCGATGCGCGAGAAGCTGCGCCACGGCCTGGCCCGCGCCGACGCGGTCGTCATACTGCTGCCCGCCGACGCTCCGGGCGCCGATCCCGAACTGGTTCAGGCCTTCGGCGACCTTCCGGTCCTGATCGCGCGGCTGACCCCGGCCGCGCCGCCGCCCAAAGGGCCGATCGTCGCCTTCGCCGGCATCGCCAAACCGTGGAAGGTCGAGCGCGCCCTCGACGCCGCCGGCGCCGAACTGGTGGACTTCGCGCCCTTCCCAGACCACGCCGCCTTCCGCGAGGACGACCTGCGCTTCCTCGCCGACCGGGCCGACCGCTATCACGCGCGACTGGTCACCACGGAAAAGGACTGGTTCCGCCTCACGCCCGAATGGCGGACACGCGTCCTCTCATGGCCGGTCAAGGCGACCTTCGAAGATGAGGGCGCGTTTCAGCGGCTGCTGCTGGGGGCAGTTCAGGCGAGGTTGGCGCGGTAAACGGGGCACCGGGCCTACTTCAGATCCTCGAACACAACGGAAAATCCCGGAAGACCAAGGCGGCGAGTCTCCTCATCGAACCCGGCTTCATCGAATGGACCATGCACTGTCGGCCGTGAGCCCGTTTCACCTTCGTTGGCGCTGCGCTCCGCGTAGTAGTACTCGGCGACGGCCCTGTTCATCGGCTCGGCAAACTTGGTCGGGTGTCGGGCCATGACCAAAAAACGATCATCTCCACCTGCCGCGAAAACCGTTGGACCCGGAAGACCATCGCCCGTGCAATGTCCGCTCTCCAGTCCTCTGCAGAGCACCATGTCCTCGCGATCATCGACGGCGACAAGTCGGTACGGACCGACCAACAGCTGATCGTGCACGAAGCCGAATCCACCTGGACAGGCCGCCAATAGAATGGCGGCTAGCGACAGAGCCACTACAGCTCCAATGCGCTTCATAACGGACTCCAGCATCAGGAGGATTGTGGTTCGGCACCTACTCCGCCCGGTAGACCATCCCGCTCCGCATCACGAACCGCACTCGCTCCAGCTCGGTGACATCCGTCAGCGGGTCGCCGCTGACCGCGATCAGATCGGCGGGCATGCCCGCGGCGATCCGGCCCGCGTCCTGCGAGATCCGCAGGTGCGCCGCCGCATTCACCGTCGCCGCCTGGATGGCCTCCAGCGGGGTCAGCCCCGCCCGCACCAGCAGGGCGAACTCCTGGGCGTTGTCGCCGTGCGCCGAGACGCCCGAGTCGGTGCCGAAGGCGATCCGCACGCCGCCGTCATGCGCGCGCCGGGCCATGTCCAGCATCTTTGGTCCCGCTTCCAGCGCCTTGGCCGTCTGGGCCGGGGTGAAGAAATTGTCCGGGCCCGAGGCGATCCGTCCGACGAAATCCCCCGCCAGCAGCGTCGGCACCAGATAGGTCCCCTCGCGGCGGAACAGCCGGATCGATTCATCGTCCAGATAGGTGCCGTGCTCGATCGAGTCGCCGCCGGCGCGCAGGAAGGCGTTGATCCCGTCGACGCCGTGGGCGTGCGCGGTCACCTGACGGCCCATCCGGTGCGCGGCGCCGACGATGGCGGCCAGCTCCTCGTCCGAGAACTGCTGGCCCAGGCCGGCCGCCGTGTTCGACAGCACCCCGCCGGTCGCCGTGATCTTGATGATGTCGGCCCCGGCCCGCACCTGCAGCCGCACTGCGCGCATGCAGTCGTCGGCGCCCGAGCAGACGCTTTCGCTCGACAGCAGGTGCATGACGTCTTCGCGGAACCCGTTGATGTCGCCGTGCCCGCCGTGGACCGACACCGCCGAGCCCGAGGCGATGATCCGCGGTCCCGGCACGTCGCCGCGCCGCACGGCGTCGCGCAGGGCGAAGATGGATTCATTGGTCGCGCCCAGGTCGGCGACGGTGGTGAAGCCGGCCATCAGGGTGCGGCGGGCGTAGCGCGCGCCGATCATGGCCTGTTCGGAATCGGACTGGGTGACTTCCTCCAGCCGGGCGTTCGGATTCTGCTGGCTGGTCAGGTGCACATGGCTGTCGATCAGGCCCGGCAGCACGAATGACGACCTCAGATCGACGATCCGGCCCTCGCCGACGAAGCCGTCGCGCACTTCGACGATCCGGTTCCCTTCGATCACGAGAGTTTTATCGCGTTGCACAATTCCGCTCGCAGGATCAGCCAGAAGCCGCCCCACCTGAACGAACGTCGTTCCCTCCACAGGCGAAACAGGCGCGGGTGCGGGCGTTTGCGCCGCAACGCTCGTCGTGGCGAACAGGGCCGCGGCGGCCAGCAATGTTGTGATCAGCTTCACGAAATCCTCCCGGAACAGGGCTTGCACCTTACACCTCCGACAGACTTGACCAAGGCTCAGGTTGAAACGTCCGTCACAAACTGAAACAACGTGTGTCCAGTTCTGTAACCGTGTGAGGGGGCGTCGCATGCG
>CAYNNT010000054.1:0-19243 GCA_964398675.1 uncultured Brevundimonas sp. | reverse complement strand
GGCTTGGCGCCCTGGGCCACCTTGATCTCGATCTCGCGGCACTGGTTCAGATATTCGGCGGTGACGCCGAACCGGCCCGAGGCGATCTGTTTGACCGCGCTGTTGGCGTTGTCGCCGTTCGGGCGCGGCGTGTAACGCGCCGGATCCTCGCCGCCCTCCCCCGATACGGAGCGGGCCCCAATCCGGTTCATGGCGATGTTCAGCGTCTCATGCGCCTCGGGCGACAGCGCCCCGAGGGACATGCCGGGCGTGACAAAGCGGCGGCGGATATCATGGACGCTTTCGACCTCGTCCACCGGGACCGGCGTCGCGGCGCGGAAATCCAGCAGGTCGCGTAGCGCCGTCGACGGCAACTCACGGACCCTTCGGCTGTAGGCCTTGAACCGCCCGTAGTCGCCGCGCGTCGTGGCGTCCTGAAGCCGGTGAATCAGTTCGGCGTCCCAGCCGTGGGTCTCCTCTCCGGCCCGGATGCGGTGCGAGCCGCCGATGCGCAGCGTGGGCTTCCAGGCGGTGAACCCCCGCCCGGTCTTCCGGATCACCTGGGCCTCGATCCCGGCCAGGCCGATGCCCGAGATGCGCGACGTCATGCCGGGGAAGAACTCGGCCACCAGCGCCCGCGACAGCCCGAGGGCCTCGAACTCGCAGGCCCCGCGATAGGCCGAGATCACGGAGATGCCCTTCTTCGCGAGGATCTTCATCAGCCCCGCCTCGACCGCCGCCTTGTGGTTCAGGCAGGTCTCGCGCAGGCTCAGGCCCGGATAGCGCCCGCCCTCCAGCCGCTCCAGAAACGTCTCCTGCGCCAGCCAGCCGTTGACCGCCGTAGCCCCCACGCCGACCAGCACGGCGAAGGCATGGGCGTCGATCGCCTCGGCGGCGCGAACCACCAGCGAGCAGAAGGTCCGCAGCCCCTCGTCCACCAGCCGGCCGTGCACGGCGGCCGTGGCCAGGATCATCGGGATCAGCGGTCGATCCTCGCCCATCCGCTCGTCGGTCAGCACGATCAGCCCTGCACCGCCGCGCGCGGCCGCCACAGCCTCGTCCCGAATCCGGTCCAGCGCCTGTTTCAGCGACGCCTTGCCCGCCGGGAAGGTGCAGTCGATGACCGTGGTGGCGCCCGCCCCGACCACGTCCAGCATCCGCTCATACATGCCGGTCGTCAGGACCGGGCTGTCCAGCACAAAGACCCTCGTCTGGGTCTCATCCTGGGCGAGGATGTTGCCGAGGTTCTTGAACCGGGTCCGCAGACTCATCGCCCCGGCCTCACGCAGCGGGTCGATCGGGGGGTTGGTGACCTGGGCGAAAGCCTGGCGGAAATAGTGGGCGAAGGGCCGGTCCTGATGCGACAGCACCGCCGGCGGCGCATCGTCGCCCATGGAGGCCACGGCCTCCTTGCCGTCGCCGGCCATGGGATCCAGCAGGGTGTCGATGTCCTCCTGGGTCCAGCCGACCGCGGCCTGGAACCGGGTCAGGGCCTCGCCGGTGACGCGGCGCGGCTCCGGGCCGGGTCCGACCAGCGGCTCCAGCTCGACCATGTTCGACAGCCATTGGCGATACGGCAGCGCCGCCGCCAGACGGTCCACGGTCTGGGTCTCGTCGTAGAGAACCCCCGCCTCCAGATCCACGGCGATCATCCGCCCGCCGCCGATGTGCAGCCGCCGCTTGATCCGGTCGTCTGCGATGCCCGTCATCCCGACCTCTGACCCGCAGATCAGCAGGCCGTCGACAGTCTCGGCCACCCGCAGCGGGCGCAGCCCGTTGCGGTCCTTGCCCGCAACCACCCAGCGGCCGTCGGTGGCGCAGATGGCGGCCGGACCGTCCCACGGCTCCATCACGGCGTTGCAATAGGCGTAGAGGGCCCGATGGTCGTCCGGAATGACGCCCTCGATCGGCGCCTCGGGCATCAGCAGGGCCTTGACCATCGGCGCCGGGCGCCCGGCGCGGACCAGCACCTCGAACACATTGTCCAGCGCCGCGGAGTCAGAGCCACCTGCCTGGATCACCGGCTTGACGATGCCGTCGTCGGCGCCGAAGGCCTCCGCCGTCATGCGGATTTCGTGGCTGCGCATCCAGCCGGCGTTGCCGCGCAGGGTGTTGATCTCGCCGTTGTGGGCCAGCATCCGGAACGGCTGGGCCAGCCGCCACTCAGGGAAGGTGTTGGTCGAATAGCGCTGATGGAACAAGGCCACATTGGCCTCGACCCGCGGATCGTTCAGGTCCGGGTAGAAGTCCGCCAGCGCCTGGGCCAGCATCATCCCCTTGTAGATGACCGATCGCGCCGACAGGGAGCAGATGTAGAAATGCTGCAGGCCCGAGGCCGTCGCCCGCGCTTCGATCCGGCGGCGCAGCAGGTACAAGGCCCGCTCCAGCGCCTCTCCGTCCAGCCCGTCGGGCGCGCTGAGCATGATCTGTTCGATCTCGGGCCGCGTCGCCGCGGCCCGCTGGCCCAGGACCAGCGCATGGGTAGGCACCTGCCGCCAGCCGTAGAGCCAGAACCCCGCCGCCATCACCTCACGCTCGACGATCGTCCGCGCCCGCTCCTGCGCCGCCAGATCGACGCGCGGCAGGAAAGTCATCCCGACGGCGATCGGGCCCGGCCGCGGCTCGTGCCCGGCGTCGCGCACCTGGGCTTCAAAGAAGGCCCGTGGCAGGCCGATCAATATCCCGGCGCCGTCGCCGGACTTGCCGTCGGCGTCGACCGCGCCCCGGTGCCAGATCGCCTTCAGCGCCTTGAGGGCCAGATCGATGACCTCGCGACGCGGCTTTCCGTCGATGGCCGCGACGAGACCCACGCCGCAGGCGTCACGCTCCGAGGCAGGATCATAGGCGTGGCCGTCGATCAGCCGCTGGCGGTCGCGCGTGTACCGTTCCGGGTCGAAGGTCATGCGGCCGCCCTCTCCCGGCTGGACAGCCAGGCGTCGATTTCAGCGGCAGCGTCCTGCCCGTCCCGGACGGCCCAGACCACCAGCGAGGCCCCGCGCACGATGTCGCCCGCGGCGAATACGCCTTCCAGCGTCGTCGCCTTGGTGTGACCCGCCGTGCGGATCGTTCGCCAGTCGGTCAGGGCCAGATCGGGCTCGGCGAACAGCCCCGGCATGTCCTCGGGCTCGAAGCCGAGGGCCTCGATGACCAGATCGGCGGCCAGGTCGAACTCGCCGTCCTGAACCGGCTCCACGCTCCAGCGGCCGTCTGCCGACTGCCCCGCCAGAGCCATTCTCTGGCTCCTGACGCCGGTCACACGGTCGGCTTCGCCCAGCACCGCGCGCGGTGCGGCCAGCCATTCGAAAACCACGCCCTCCTCCTCGGCGTTGGCGACCTCACGGGCGCTGCCCGGCATATTGTCCCGGTCGCGGCGATAGAGGCAGGTGACCGACGTCGCCCCCTGCCGCACGGCTGTGCGCACGCAGTCCATGGCCGTATCGCCGCCGCCGATCACCACGACCCGCTTGCCCGACGCATCCAGCGCACCGCTGTCGAAGGCCGCAACCGCATCACCCAGGCCCTTGCGGTTCGAGGCGATCAGATAGTCCAGCGCGGCGATCACGCCGGTCGAGCCGCACCCCGGCGCGGTCAGCCGCCGCGCCTGATAGACCCCGGTCGCCACCAACACGGCGTCATGCGCCGCCCGCACATCAGCGAACGGCAGGTCGCCTCCGACGTCCACCCCCAGCCGGAACGTCACGCCGCCCTCGGCCAGCCGGTCGAGGCGCCGCTGGACGACGTGCTTCTCCAGCTTGAACCCCGGGATGCCATACATCAGCAGGCCGCCCGCCCGGTCATGCCGGTCATAGATGGTCACCGAATAGCCGGCAGACCTCAGCCGGTCCGCAGCCGCCATGCCCGCCGGGCCTGCGCCGACGACGCCCACAGACTGGCCCCGCTCGCCCCTGGGGCGGATCGCATCGACCCAGCCGTTCTCGAAAGCCATGTCGCCCAGCCAGCGCTCGACCGAGCCGATGGTGACCGTCTCCCATCCCGACTGTTCGAGCGTGCAGGCGCCCTCGCACAGCCGGTCCTGCGGACAGATGCGGCCACAGATTTCAGGCATGGTCGAGGTCGCTTCAGACTGCCGCCAGGCCTCTTCAGCGCGACCTTCCGCGGCGAGTCTCAGCCAGTCGGGGATATTGTTCTGCAGCGGGCATCCGGTCTGACAGAAGGGCACGCCGCACTGGGCGCAGCGGCTCGACTGACCGGTGCCGGCCACCGGGCTGAAGTCGGCGTAGATCTCGGCGAAATCGCGCACGCGATCGGCTGCCGGCGTCCTGGCCGGTCCCCTCCTCGGGGTGATTACAAATGTCTGGTTTGACGACGCCACTTCGAGCCTTTCGCAATTGCACAAGACTTAGAGGTCGGGCGGTAGACCAGCAACTTCCGTGCAAGGCATGCACATCATGCCGCTCATCATGCAAAATCGAACCGGTCGAACGAACATCACCGCAAGGTCCGACCGATTCGTTTTGTGCGACGCAAATATCAGAACAGGAATTTGAGCGTGGCGACGACCCGATCGTCTGACAACGGACCGGTCACGTCGGTGTCGTGGTACCGCACGTCGACCGCCACATTGTCGCTGATCGCATAGGCCACGCCGGCGTTCCAGGTGGCGTAGTCGGCGTTGACGTCCAGCGCCTGATGACCGACCGCCCCCGACACCGTCCACCTGTCGGCCGGCGAGAAGGCGGCGTTGGCCTCAACATAGGTAGCCTCCTCGTCCGCGCCGAAGAAGTCGGGCGACCAGTATGCGGCGGCGCCGAGCGTCAGCGGACCGATGGCGCGCGAGGCGGCGGCCTTGAGCTCGACGTAGTCATAGTCCGCCCCGGCCGGCTGCGAGACGTAGAGATAGCCGACCACGCCGACATCAATGGCGATACCCGATACCTCGGTGCGATAGCCGCCGTAGAGATCGACCTCGGCGTCCGTGTCATCACCAAAATCGACGTTCGAGGCCCAGGCGCCGGCGTAGAAGCTGCCGGCCGTGACATCGACGCCCCCGAAAACCGCGGGATCTCCAGCGGTCTGGCTGTAGCCGCGGAAAGCATAGTCGCTGGTCACGCCCAGGTTCCAAGCCACCTCGGGCGCCCCCTGGGCGGAAGCGGCCCCGGCGGTCAGAAGCACAGCCATGGCGGCCGCACAGGCAAAAGCGGTTCTCATCATCTTATCCCCTTGTTTTCGATGGTTTTCGAGACTCACGCATACGGGTGGCGGCGTGGAGGGGAGGCTCCACGCCGCCGACGGGTGGTGGTCAGACGCCTTCCATCACCTCGCCATGCAGATGTCCGTCCAGGCCCTCCTGCTCCTGTTCCGCGGTCACCCGCAGGCCGGTGGTGAATTTGCAGACGATCAGGATCAGGAAGGTGACCACGGCGCTCCAGCCGATGGTGACGCCGAGACCCCAGACCTGTTTGGCGACCGTCGCGCCCTCGGCGACGCCGTTGACGGCGGCGGAGGCGAAGACGCCGGTCAGAACGGCGCCGAGAATCCCGCCGGCGCCGTGGATGCCGAAGGCGTCGAGGCTGTCGTCATAACGCAGCAGCTTCTTGATCCAGACCGAGGCGGCGTAACAGACCGGGCCCGAGGCCAGGCCGATGATGACCGCGCCCCTGGGATCGACCAGACCGGCGGCCGGGGTGATGGCGACCAGACCGGCGATCAGGCCGGACAGCACGCCGATCAGCGACGGCTTCCGCTTCTCCATGATCTCAACGATCTTCCAGGTCAGCGACCCTGCCATGGCGGCCAGAATGGTGTTCAGCAGCGCGACGGAGGCGATCGAATCCGCGGTCCAGGCGGAGCCGGCATTGAAGCCGATCCAGCCGACCAGCAGCAGGCAGGCGCCGATCATGGTCAGCACCGGATTGTGGGCGACGATGCTCTCCTTGCCGTAGCCCTTCCGGGCGCCGAGAAAGATGGCGCAGACCAGACCGGCCACGCCGGCGTTGACGTGCACCACCGCGCCGCCTGCGAAGTCCAGAACGCCCGCCGCGCCGAGGAAGCCGCCGCCCCAGACCCAGTGACAGATCGGGGCGTAGACCAGCAACGTCCACAGGCCCGTGAACAGCAACAGACCGGAGTATTTGATCCGCTCGGCGAAGGCCCCGGCGATCAGGGCGGGCGTGATGATGGCGAAAGTCAGCTGATAGGCGATCCAGAGATACTCCGGCAGGCCGGGCGCCAGGCTGTGCGCGGTCGTCGGGGTGACGCCGTTGAGGAACAGGGCCTGGAAGGAGCCGATATAGCTCTGCACCTCTTCGCCTGTGTAGCCGTTGATCGGCTGGCCGACCCCGAACGACAGGCCATATCCGGCGATGAACCAGGCGAGGGTGACCACCGAGGCCACGCCCAGCGACTGGGTGATCGTGGCGATGACGTTCTTGCGGCGCACCATGCCACCGTAGAAAAGCGCCAGTCCCGGCAGGGTCATCAGCAGGACGAGGGCCGTGGACGTCAGGATCCAGCCGGTCGCCGCCCCATCAAGCGCCAGCGGGACCTGATGCGCCAGCAACGTGGGCGGCGCGCTGGCCGCGGCCGAGGCTGTGCCGGCTACGCCCCCGGTCAACAGAAAAAGAGCCCCCGCAAGCCCGATACGAAGTCGTGTCATTTGATCCCCCAAGGACAGCATTACGCATTTGCGAAATGTTTACCGCGTTTGCGAAATTAGCAAGCAGGGTCGGATACGTGGGCGGATCAATTATCGTGCAAATATGGAGAATGGTGAGGCCATACCGGGTACAATATTGCTCATATTGCCCAATACAGGCATAAACCTTTCGGTTCTCAATGTCTTCGCTAGTGCAGCATTTCCGCCTGATCCCGGATTTCGCGCGGACTTGCCACACACCGTTTTGTGGGGAAACGCTGCCGGATTACGCACATGACCACCCGGCGGTCGCCGTCGCGAGCGAGCGCCGGGGGATGCCGGATGGAGATCAGGTGGCGAGACCCGACGGGCGGCCGTTCGACCGCCCGTCGCCGTTCGGTCCGGTTTCTAGCGGCCGCGACGCTCGAACATGTCCGCCAGGGATTTCAGCCGGCTCTGGTTCAGCCCCGTGGCCTTGCCCGACGCCTCGTTCAGAAGGCCGGCGAGCGTCGCCGCGCCGCGCCGGTCGGCGCGACCGCCACGCCGCCATTGATCGATTCCGGCCTGGACCTGCCCGGCGAGTTCCGCCTCCACGCCGCCGGCGCGGGTGAGCTGATCCAGATAGGCCCGGGCGACATCCGGCGTATCGGCCCAGGTGATCCGCGTCTGGGTCTGGGGATTGATCGTCCCGGAAGACACGGCCTCCGCCGCCGCGATCTCGGCCGCCGAAAGACTTTCGCTCGGAACCAGACGCAGCACGTCGAGACCGCGGGCGATTTCGCTCGAATAGATCCGGCCGTTGAACCAGTAGGCCGACCAGGAGCCGCCGACGAACAACCGGCTCGCGTTGATCGGACCCCGGTCAAAGAAGGCGATCTCGACCGGCTTGGCCGGATCGGTAAAGTCCATGACCGAGACGCCGCCCTGATACCAGGCCTGGACCATCAGATCGCGGCCCGGGACCGGAATGATCATCCCGTTGTGGGCGACACAGTTCTCCGTCGCGCCCTGGGCGCTCGGCAGTTTGTGGAAGCTCTTGCCCGCGAGGGTCCGGTTTTCGATGGTGGCGACCATGTTGGCGCCCCAGGTCGCGGGGTTGGTGGCCTGACAGCGGGCGCCGATGCCCCCGCCCCACTCATCGGTGAAGACGACCTTTTCGCCCGTGTTGTTGAACGTGGCCGAGTGCCAGTACGCCATGTCCGGGTCGAAGATGTCCGACGTCCGACGCGGGTTCTCCGGATCGGAGATGTCCAGCAGGATGCCGTTGCCGCTGCAGGCGCCCGCCGCCAGCCCGATTTCGGGGAAGACCGTGATGTCATGGCACTGGTTGGTCTGGGCGGTGTTCTGGCTGGCGATCCCGGCCCTGCCGCCACGCCACAGGCCCGCCACACGGCCGGTCTGACTGTCAGCGAAGATGCGCGGACGGTTGACGATCGCCGCGTCCTGCGGCCGGTCCAGCTCCACCTTGATCACATCGATCGAGAACAGGGCGGTCTCGGGGTTCTGGTCCGGCTGGCCATCGGTGCAGATGGCCAGCTCGGCCGACCCGCGCACGTCCGCCGTGCCGGAGTTGTAGATATAGAGGACATTGGCGTCCGTCGGATGCGGGACCAGCGTGTGGGTGTGCGAGCCCCGGCAGGTCTGGACGGCGGCGATCTGGCGCGGCGCGTTCAGGTCGCTGATGTCGAAGATGCGGATGCCGCGGAACCGCTGGCTGACGACGTCGTCCTCATTGGTCGCCGCGCCGCAGTTCAACCGGCCGCGGTTCTCCTCGACCGACATGAACAGCAGGTTGCCATGCACGGAGACATCGCCCTGCCCGCCGGGGCAGACGACCGACATGACCAGTTGCGGCGCGCCGTCGCCGGAAATGTCATAGGCGTTGAAGCCGTTGAAGCTGCCCACGAACAGCTTGCCGTCCGACACCGCCATATCGGTGTTGGCCCGGCCCAGCGGGCTGAAGTTCGGATTGCCCCGCGCCCGGGCCATCATCGCCTCGCCTTCCTCACGGCTGGTCGGCGGCGAGAAGCCGATGTCAGGATCCGCGAATCCCGGCGCCATGCCGAGCGAATGCTCCAGCACCATGCCGGAGGCCAGCTGGCCGGCGTCGGCCAGACCGGCCGACAGGGTGCTGCGGCCGTCGGGCTGGATCACCTGGGCGTCGCCCGGCCCTGTCGACTGGGCGGCGGCGGCGCCGGCCCCCATCAAGATGCCGAGGACGGCGACGGTGGAAAGAAGGGTGCTGCGAACGTTCATGGCCGGTCCTTCGGGAAGTGGCTCAGAGGTCAGACAAAAGGGACTGCATACGCAGGATCTCCGCCGACTGGTCGGCGACGACGGAGGTGGTGAAGTCGGACAAAATCGTATCCTCGGCCGCATCCGGATTGGCCAGCAAGGCGTCGACCATGTCCAGAGCGCCCTGGTGGTGCCGGATCATGCCCTCGAGAAACAGGCGGTCGAAGGCCGGCCCGCTCGCGGCGGTCAGCGCCTGCATCTGCGCCGGCGACAACATGCCGGCCATGACCGGCGTATCGGACGGCGGCATGGCGTGCCCGGCGTGCGCCGAGTGGTCCATGCCGGCGTGGCCCCCGCCCATTCCGGGCATATCCAGCGGCTGCCCGCGATCCGTCAGCCAGCCGCGCATCAGCGCGATCTCGGCCTCCTGGCTCAGGGCGATCCGCTGGCCAAGCCGACGCACGGTCGGATGGACCCCGCGAGTCCGCAGCAGTTCAACCATCTCCACGGCCTGGCCGTGGTGAACGATCATGTGCTGCATGAAGGCGACGTCATCCGCCGTGAAGCTGGTTCGGCCAAGCTCCACCGCTTCCGAGGGACTGATCACCCGGGAGGGCGCACCCGGCGCGCCGGGGTTGAAGATCGGCGGAGTCTGCGGCCCCGCCCCCAGCCCGATCAGACCGGCCGCCACCAGCGCCGCGGCGCCGCCCGTCGCCACCGGGCTAGCGTCCGACGCCGACGACGCTGAATTTGCCGTCGTGCTCCTGGCCGATGAACCAGTTCAGCGTCTGGCCGCCGGCGAATTTGACGCTGTAAGTCTCGACCTTGCCCTCGGGCGTGTCCTGGGTGCTGACAAAGGTCACCGTCTCGATCGCGCCCAGGGCCTGGAGCCCCGGCCCCATTCCGGCGATCTGACCATTGCAGGCGTCAAGCAGCGGCTGCGCCATCAGGGCGGCAAGGCAGGTGCCCCCGGCCGCTTCGTTGATGATCCGGGTCAGTTGCGGCGCGTACTGGCCGTCCTCGGCCATCGCCGGAAACGCCACCAAACCGGCTGCGGCGGCCACGCCTGCCAACATCGTACGGAATTTCATGCTTCTCTCCCTCAGGCGTCCAGCCTGCTCCGGCGGAAGCATGACCCAGCCTGAGAGGCGCCACAACCTGCTGCGCGTGACAAAGCGTTCATGCGCGACGGCGACGGGTTCGGCGCGCGTTGACATCGTCGCGCCCGGCCCGCCACCTGAGCCCGCGAATGGAGCGGCGGCGATGAAAAGACATTCCCTGGCAGGTCTGCTGCTGGCGGCCTGCAGCCTTACGGCCTGTGCGGGCGTCAGCGTTCACAGCGATGCGGAGACCGCCGCATGGTGGCGCACCACCGCGGACCTTTCCAGCGACGCCATGGAGGGCCGCGACACCGGCTCGGCGGGCCATGCCCGCGCGGTCGCCTATATCGCCGATCGATTCCGGGCCGCAGGCCTCCAGCCCGCCGGCGACAACGGAACCTTCCAGCAGACCATCCCCCTGCATGAGGTCGCCGTCACATCCGGGGGCACGGCCCTGTCCGTGGTCCGCCGATCCGGCGGCGCCCTGCCGCTTCGGTTCCTTCACGACATCACTGTGACTCCGACCGACGACCTGCCCGCTACCCTGGATGGCGAGCTCGTATTTCGAGGCTACTGCTCGTCTGCCGAGATGCAGGCGGTACGGGGCCGGATTGTCGTCTGCTTCGGTGCGCGGCGCACCGGAACGACCAGCGGCGGCGAGCGACTCACGGCGGCGACCGCGGCCGGGGCCATTGGGCTCATCAATGTCGACGACCCGGGCTTCGATATCGAGCCCCCGCGCTGGCCGGTCGCCTATGCCCGCTCGGTCGGCTTTGCGAATCCCGCGCCCGGCCCTGCCCGCATCCCGGTCATGCGCCTGTCGGCGAGCGTTTTCAAAGATGTGATCGACGGCGCGGGTCAGGACGCCGCCGCCATTCTGGCGGACGGATCCCGCTCGGCGCCCCTGCCCTCGTTCGACGTTCCCGCCCGGCTCGCGGCGAGATTCTCGATCCGGAAGCGGAACTACAGTTCGGACAATGTGCTGGGCGTCCTGCCGGGAACCGATCCCGCCCTGGCGAACCAGGCGATCCTGGTCGACGCCCATCTGGACGGCTACGGCTATGGCGAACCGGTGAATGGCGACGGCCTGTACAACGGCGCGCTCGACGACGCGGCCTATGTCGCCACCCTGATCCAGCTGGCGGATCGTCAGGCCGGACGCGGCTTCCGCCGGCCCGTGGTCTTCGCGGCCTTCACCGGCGAGGAGAAGGGTCTGCTGGGCTCGCGCTGGCTGGCCGACCATCCCACGCCCGCGGCCCCGCTGCCCGTCGCCGTCATCAACCTCGACCAGCTGCGGCCGCTCTATCCGCTGACCATCCTGACCACCATGGCGCTGGACGACTCGACCCTCGGCCAGACTGTGCGCGAAATTGCCGGGCCGATGGGCATCGAGGTGCGGCCGGACCTTGAACCCGAGCGCGGCCTGCTGCGCCGTTCGGACCATTGGCCCTTCATGCAGAAGGGCGTGCCGGCGGTCAGTTTCATCTTCGGCTACGACCCGGGCACCGAGGCCGAGCGGCGCTACAGGGAATGGTACACCACCCGCTACCATCTTCCGCAGGACGACATGACCACCCCGATCGATCATGAGGCGGCGGGCGCGTTCAACCGCTTCTTCTTCACCCTGACCGAACGGATCGCCGACGCTGATGCGCCGCCACAATGGCTGCCGGACAGCCCGTACCGGCCCCGGACGCCTGATTGAGGCGGAGGGCTATACGGGCCTCTGGCGGATAACCAGATTGCGGATCTCGGTCATGTCCTCCATCGCGAATTTCACCCCCTCGCGACCGAGTCCGGAGTCCTTGACCCCGCCATAGGGCATGTTGTCGACGCGATAGCTGGGCACGTCGCCGATCAGGATGCCGCCGACCTCCAGAACGTCCCAGGCCCGCATGGCCTTGTGGATATCGCGGCTGAAGATGCCGGCCTGAAGCCCGAATTTTGAATCGTTCACCTCGGCCAGGGCCGCCTCGAAGTCCGAGAAGCGCGACAGGATGGCGACCGGGCCGAAGGCCTCTTCCTCACGGATCTTCAGGCCGCGGCCCACGCCCTCCAGAAGGGTCGCGTCCAGCATGGCGCCGGTGCGGTGGCCGCCGCACAGGACGGTCGCCCCGGCCGCGCGCGCCTCATTGATCCAGGTCTCCAGCCGGATCGCCTCCTTCTCGTCGATCATCGGACCGATGAAGGTGGTCTCCTCGCGCGGATCGCCGCAGATCAGGGCCCTGGCCTTCCTGACCAGCAGGTCGCGCATCGGCCCGTAGATATCGTCGTGGATCAGGATTCGCTGGACCCCGATGCAGGACTGGCCCGACTGATAGAAGGCGCCGAAGATGATCCGCTCGGCGGCGTCCTCCAGATCACTGTCGTGGTCGACGATGACGGCGGCGTTGCCGCCCAGCTCCAGCACCACCTTCTTCTTCCCGGACTTCGCCTTCAGCGCCCAGCCGACGTCGGGCGAGCCGGTGAAGGACAGCAGCTTGAGCCGGTCATCGGTCGTGAACAGGTCCGCCCCGTCCCGCGTCGCCGGCAGGATGGAGAAGGCGCCCCTGGGCAGGTCGGTCTCGGCCAGCACCTCGCCGATGATCAGCGCGCCCAGGGGTGTTCTCGACGCCGGCTTCATCACGAACGGACAGCCCACCGCCAGCGCCGGCGCGATCTTGTGGGCGGCCAGATTGAGCGGGAAGTTGAACGGCGAGATGAAGGAGCAGGGCCCGATCGGCACCCGCTTCCACATCCCCTGATAGCCCTTCGCCCGCGCCGAGATGTCCAGCGGCTGGACCTCGCCGGTCATCCGCACCGACTCCTCGGCCGCGATGCGGAAGGTGTCGATCAGGCGGGTCACCTCGCCCCGCGAGTCCTTGATCGGCTTGCCCGCCTCGATGCACAGGGCATAGGCCAGCTCATCCGCCCGCTCCTGGAAGCGTTTGACACAGTGGGCCAGGACCGCCTGACGCTCATAGGCCGCCATTCGGGCCATGGGCCCGGTCGCCTTGACCGCCTCGCCGATCGCCCGGTCGATGGTGGCGGCGTCGGCCATCGCCACCCGGGTCGCCACCTTGCCCGTGTATTTGTCGGTGACCTCCAGGTCCTGGTTGGGCGTCAGCGCCTCATTGGCCAGGTAGAGCGGATAGGAGGCTTTCAGGGACGGCATGGGACGGCTCCGGCGGGGGGACTGGAGGTTAAACCGGCAAGGCCGCGCTAAGTTCGCGGACATCCCTGTTCAGGATGCGGTCGTTGTCGGCGTAGTCGATCGGCACCTCGACCACATGAACCCCCGGCGTATCAAGACACTGTTTCAGGAGCCCCGGCAGGCCCTCGGCCGAGGTCACCCTGTGGCCATGCGCGCCATAACTCTGGGCGTATTTGACGAAGTCCGGATTGCCGTAGGTCAGGCCCCAGTCCTCGAAGCCCATATTGGCCTGCTTCCAGCGGATCATGCCGTAGCTGTTGTCGTTCAGGATCAGCACCACGAGGTTCAGCTTCAGCCGGACCGCGGTCTCCAGCTCCTGGCTGTTCATCATGAAGCCGCCGTCGCCGCAGACGGCCATGACCTTCCGGTTCGGGAAGATCATGCTTGAGGCCATCGCCGACGGCAGGCCCGCCCCCATGGTCGCCAACGCATTGTCGACGAGGAAGGTGTTGGGCATGTGCGCCGGATAGCTGCGCGTGAACCAGATCTTGTAGACGCCGTTGTCGAGGCACAGGATTCCGTCGGACGGCATGACCTTGCGGACCTGATCGACCAGATACTGCGGATAGACGGGGCAGCGCATGTCGCCGACCGCGGCGGCGGTATGATCCAGCTCGGCCTTGTGGGCGCGGACCATGGAGTCGAAGGTCCAGTGCGGCTGTGCCGCCAGGCTCTCCTTGATCTGCCAGATGGCGTTGGCGATATCGCCCACCACCTCGATCTGCGGGAAATAGACCGGGTCGACCTCGGCCGTGCGGAAGCCGATGTGGATAACGTCGCAACCGCCGGGCTTCATGAAGAAGGGCGGCTTCTCGATCACATCATGGCCGACGTTGATGATGACGTCCGCCGCCTCGATCACCCGGTGCACGAAGTCGCCGGACGACAGGGCCGCGCAGCCCAGGTATTTCGGATTGCGCTCGTCGATGACGCCCTTGCCCAGCTGGGTGGTGATGTAGGGAATACCGGTCTTTTCAACCAGTTCGGTCAGCATCCGACTGGTCAGCTTGCGGTTTGCGCCGGCCCCGATGATCAGCAGCGGCGACTTCGCCCGGGCGATCCGCTCGACCGCGATCCGGATGGACTTGTCGTCCGCGACCGGACGGCGGACCTGGCTGGCGACGATGACCGGCGAGGTCGTCTGCTCATGGGCGACGTCCTCGGGAAACTCCAGGTGGGTGGCGCCGGGCTTCTCCTCCTGGGCCAGCCGCACCGCCTCGCGCACCCTCGCCGGAATGTTGTCCGCCGAGGCCAGCTGATGGGTGAATTTGGTGATCGGCCGCATCATGTCGACCACATCGAGGATCTGGAACCGGCCCTGTTTGGACGACTTGATGGGCTTCTGCCCGGTGATCATCAGCATCGGCATCCCGCCCAGCTGGGCATAGGCTGCGGCGGTCACCAGATTGGTCGCGCCCGGCCCCAGGGTCGCCAGACAGACCCCCGCCTTGCCCGTGTGCCGGCCATAGGTCGCGGCCATGAAGCCGGCCCCCTGCTCGTGCCGGGTCAGGATCAGCCTGATCTTCCGGCTGCGCGACAGGCTGTCGAGGAAGTCGAGGTTCTCCTCCCCCGGCACGCCGAACACGTATTCGCAGCCTTCCTCTTCCAGACAGGCGACAAACAGATCCGAGGCCTTGGTCATCGTCTTTTCCAATACGGGGGGGCGACCGGCGGGGACGCGGTCCGGGCGGATGGGGCAAGCGGTACTGGATCGGCCGTTTCAGGTGCCGGGACGGTCCGGAGGGTCGCGGGCCGGCGGCGGCGGACCGCCGCGACCAGCCCAAGCGCGACGCCCCCCGCTACAAGCGCACCTGCGACCAGCGGCTGGCTCACCGCTGGCAGGATCGCGTCCTGTATTGATGCCACCGTCATCCCGCCCAGTCCCCGCCTGCACGGCACCTTGAACCGGAACGCTGTTATTTGTCACGCGCGGTGGCGTCGCGCGCCAGTCGGTCCGATCAGGCTCCCGGTACGCGCAGCCCTCGCGCCGCCTCGGTCAGGGCGGCCTGTTCGGTCGGAGAACCGGCGAAGGCGCGCATACCGTTGCGATACGCCGCGGTCGCCGCCGCGCTGTCGCCCAGCACCATCCGCGCCCGCATCAGCCGCACCCAGCCGTCGCGGTCACGGGGCGAGGTCCTGAGCCGCTCCTCGAGCCCGCCGACCATGCCCTGGATCATGGCCTGCCGATCCGCTTCGGACATGGACCCGGCTTCGGCGACCTGGGCCGCCGTCGGCCCGGGGATTCCGGGAGGAGCCGCCGCCGGGACAGCCGATCCCGCCGGTGCGGGCCGCAGGCGGCTGGAGATGTCCTGGCCGCGCTCACGGGCCAGATCCTCGACGAAGGTGCGGACCTCGGCGGCCCAGGGCGCGCCGGGCGGCGCCGAGTTGATCAGGTCAATCCAGGCCGTCATGGCCGCCTCGCGCTCTCCCCGCTGGTCCATCTCGACGGCGACGAAATAGCGGGCGCGCGGGTCCTGCGGATCGGCGCGCAGCGCGCCGCGGAAGGCCGTCAGGGCCGCCGGCGTGACCTGCCCTCCTCCGGCCTGGACCAGGGCCTCGCCCTGGGCCGAGAAATGCTCGGCATTCGCCGGCTCGAGCGTCGCCGCACGGCCATAGGCCTCGGCCGCATCGGCAAAGCGGCCGGTCTGGAAATAGGACCAGCCGAGCAGACGCCAGCCATTGGGGTCCTCGGGCGTCTGCCTGAGCTGGGCTTCCAGCTGGCCGATCATGGCCTGGACGTCAGCGCCGTCGTGCGCCGCGTCCGCAGGGGCCGCGGCCATGGCCGCGCCTCGGGGACCTGCGCCGGGAAGGTCAGGCCGTCCCAGCAGGGCGTACAGACCGGCGCCGCCCAGGGCCACGACCGCCGCCAGACCCAGCGCCAGCCGGATCAGGGCCTTCTCACCCAGCGGGCGGCCGGTCGGCGTCGTCTCCACCCCTTCCGCCAGGGCGCGGCGCTCGACTTCCAGACGCAGGGCGGCAATGTCTTCCGCCGGCGCAGTTCCGGCCTCGGCCTGACGATCCAGATCGGCCAGTTGCGCCTTCAGCACCTCGGCGGAGGTCGTGCGCCGGTCCAGCAGTCCGCCCGGCCGGATCAGCGGTATCGCCAGCCCGACCACGGCCAGGGCGATCATCAGGGTCAGGACAATCCAGAGAATCATGGCGCGTCACCGGCTTTCAGAATGTCTGCGAGCGCGCTGCGCTCCTCGGCCGAAAGCGGCGCGGGATCGGCGGCGCCGGCGCGACTGCGCCGTCGCAGATAGAGGGCGAGGCCGAGACCGCCGGGGATCAGCACCAGCAGCGGCGCGCCCCACAGCAGCATGGTCTGCAGGTCCAGCGGCGGCTTGAGCAGCACGAAATTGCCGTAGCGGGAGACGATATAGGCCATCACCTCCTCGTCGGTGTCCCCGGCCGTCAGCCGCTCGCGCACAATCGCCCGCAGGTCCGCGGCGAGCGGCGCGTCCGAGTCGTCGATCGACTGGTTCTGACAGACGACACAGCGCAGTTCCTGGCTGATCGTCCGGGCCCGCGCCTCCAGCACGGGATCGGCCAGCTGCTCTTCCGGCAGCACCGCCGCCGCGGGCCCGGCGATCAGCAGGGCGCAGAACAGGCCGAGCACGAAACGTCTCACGACTCGTTCTCCAGTCGGTCCAGCATGGGCTTCAGCATCTCCGTCCAGACTTCGGGCGTGATCGGACCGACGTGGCGGTAACGAACCCTGCCGTGGCCGTCGATGACGAAGGTCTCGGGCGCGCCGGTGACCCCGAAGTCGATGCCGGTGCGGCCGCGCGGGTCCGATCCGATGAGGGTGTAGGGATTGCCCCGCTGGGCCAACCAGGCGGCGCCGTCGGCGGGCTCGTCCTTCCAGTCCAGCCCGTGGATGGTCACGCCCTGCGACTGGAGACGCAGCAGCATCGGATGCTCCATGACGCAGGCCACGCACCAGGAGGCGAAGACATTGAGCAGAACCGGCTTGCCGGTGAAATCGGAGGACGCCAGGCCCACAGGGTCTTCCGGCGTCACGCCCGGCAGGTCGAAGGTCGGGATCGGCCGGTCAATCAGCATCGACGGCAGGATGCTGGGGTCGCGACGCAGGCCCAGACCGAGGGCCGCGGCGACCATCAGGAACAGCACGATCGGAATGATGAAGGCCAGCCGCCTCATGCCGGCGCCTTCCCTGCCCCGGCCGGCGCCGCCTTGCGGACCGGCATGCCGAGCCGGGTGCGGCGGTCCAGGAGCGACAGCACGCCGCCCAGCGCCATGATCAGGGCTCCGCCCCAGATCCAGCCGACCAGCGGATGCCACCAGAGCCGGACCGTGGCCCCGCCCGGCGTCGCGCTTTCACCCACCGAGATATAGAGATTGCCCATCGCCTCGCCGCGGATGCCCGCCTCGGTGGTCTGGCTCTGGCTGGATGGATAGAAGCGCTTCTCGGACAACATCAGGAACGGCTGCCCGCCGCCCTCGATGCGGAAGCGGGCCTGGTCCGCCTGATAGTTCGGGCCGGTGGCCGGCCCGAGCGCGTCCAGGGTGACGCGGCGACCGGCGAACGCGATGGTCTGGCCGGGAACCATGGTCACGACCTCGCTGACCGTCCAGGCGGTCATGGCCGTGACGCCGATCGTGGTGACGCCCAGACCCGCGTGGGCCACCGCGACGGCCCAGAAGGCCAGCGGCGTCGTGCGGATCAGCCGTCCCGTCTCGGCGCCCTTGCGGCCGATGCCCCATCGCCGCGCCAACAGCATGAAGGCCGCCGCGATCAGCCAGACTCCGAGCGCGACGCCCAGCGCCGCGCCGACCTTGGCGATCCCGAACACGACCGTTCCGACGCCCGCCGAAATGGCCGTGACGCCGATCGGCCAGCGCAGCCGCATCAGCACGGCGCGCGCCGTATCGCGCTTCCAGTTCAGCATCGGCCCGAACGCGACCAGCACCAGCAACGGCACGAACAGCGGCGCAAAGGTCATGGCGTAATACGGCGGCCCGACCGAGATCTTGTCGCCCTTCAGGACATCGATGAACACCGGATAGAAGGTGCCCAGGAACACCGTGGCGGTCGCGGCCAGCAGGAACAGGTTGTTCACGGTGATCCCCGCCTCGCGCGAAAGGGGCGAGAACAGCGCCCCTGTCCGCATCGCCGGCGCGCGCCAGGCATAGAGGCCCAGCGCCGACCCGGTGGCGATCAGGATGAAGACAAGGATGTAGGCCCCGCGCTCGGGATCGACCGCAAAGGCGTGCACGCTGGTCAGTACGCCGGAGCGGACGAGGAAGGTGCCGATCATGCTGAGCGAGAAGGTCAGGATGGCCAGCAGGATGGTCCAGCTGATCAGGGCCCCGCGCTTCTCGAGGACAAGCGCCGAATGCAGCAGCGCCGTGCCCATCAGCCAGGGCATCAAGGAGGCGTTCTCGACAGGGTCCCAGAACCACCAGCCGCCCCAGCCGAGCTCATAGTAGGCCCACCAGCTGCCCAGGGCGATGCCGACGGTCAGCGAAATCCACGCCGAGAGCACCCAGGGCCGGACCCAGCGCGCCCAGGCGGCGTCGACCCGGCCCTCGATCAGGGCGGCGACGGCGAAGGAGAAGGCCACCGAAAATCCGACATAGCCGAGGTAGAGCAGCGGCGGGTGCATCACCAGGCCGGGGTCCTGCAGCAGCGGATTCAGCTCGGTCCCGTCGAGCGGAATCGGGCTCAGCCGGGAGAACGGATTGGAGGTGAACAGACAGAAGCCGAGGAAGGCCGCGCTGAGCATCCCCTGAACCGCCAGCACGCGGGCCTGCAACGTCTCGCGGAGCGTGCGGCCGAAGAAGGCGATGGCGCCGCCGTGCAGGGCGAGAATGAGCACCCACAACAGCATGGAGCCCTCATGGCTGCCCCATGTGGCCGCGAACCGGTAGGGCAGCGGCTGGGTGCTGTGAGAGTGTTTGGCGACCAGTTCGACGGAGAAATCCATCGTCAGATAGGCCGTCGCCAGCGCCCCGAAAGCCAGGACGACGAAGGCCATCTGCAGCAGGGCCGAGGCCCGCCCGAGGGACATCAGGACGGAATCGCCGCGGTGAGCGCCCAGCAGGGGAGCCACTCCCTGAACCAGTCCGAGCATGAAGGCGAGGATCAGCGCCAGCTGGCAGATTTCCGCGCTCATTCAG
>CAYNNT010000053.1:0-19248 GCA_964398675.1 uncultured Brevundimonas sp. | reverse complement strand
ACGCCCGCGAGGCGGCCGATACGGCGCTGAACGGCCTGCCCGCGGAGCCGACAGACTCCGGCGCGGAGGCGGGCGAGGCGCCGGCCGGGTCGGCGCCCGCGGTCGTCGATGCTGAAATGAAGCGGGCCCAGGCCGCCTATGCCGCCGCTTTCAGCGTCGCTGACGCGCGCGACGAGAGGGCCGACCGGGCCGAGGCCGTCCTCGGCGCGGCCATGGCCGACCAGGGCTTCTTCCAGCAGGTGAAGCAGGCGCTCGCCGAGCTGAAAGAGGCGCGCGAGAAGATCAAGGCCGACTGGGCCCACCCCAAGGCGCCCGGCCGGGACGACTGGAAGGACGCCGACAAGGAGATGGCCGGGCTCGAGAGGGCGATCGACATGGCCCCGACGGGCGCGCCGGAGCTGGCGTCGACAGGGGCCTCAGTCCAGGCCTGAGCCCCCTCCCGACAGGGAGAGGGCCCGAAAGCCTCAGCCCTTGGCCCAGACGCCGAACGGATCGCTCCACGGCATGTCCAGCGCCTCGGCGACGGCCGGATAGGTCAGCTCGCCCTTCAGCACGTTCAGGCCGCGGGCCAGGTGCGGGTTCTTCTTCAGGGCTTCCAGACCGTGGTCGGCCAGCGCCAGGCCGAAGGGCAGGGTGGCGTTGTTCAGGGCTTCGGACGAGGTGCGCGGGGCGGCGCCCGGCATGTTGGCGACGCAGTAGTGGACCACGTTGTCGATCACATAGGTCGGGTCTTCATGGGTCGTGGCGTGGCTGGTCTCGAAACAGCCGCCCTGGTCGATGGCGACGTCGACCAGCACCGAGCCGGGCTTCATCTGCTTCAGGTGCTCGCGCTTGATCAGCTTGGGCGCCTCGGCCCCGGGGACCAGAACGGCGCCGATGATGACGTCGGCCTTGACCATCTCCTCCTCGATCGCGCCGATCGAGGAATAGCGGGTGATGACGCGACCGTTGGTGACCTCGTCGATATAGGCCATGCGCGGGATGGAGCGTTCCAGCACCACGACTTCAGCGCCCAGGCCCATGGCCATACGGGCCGAGTTCAGGCCGACGACGCCGCCGCCCAGCACCAGCACGCGCGCCGGGGCCACGCCCGGGACGCCGCAGAACAGCAGGCCCATGCCGCCGTTGTGCTTCAACAGGGTCTCGGCGGCCGAGAAGACGGCGATCCGGCCGGCGACTTCGGACATCGGCGCCAGCAACGGCAGGCCGCCCTGGGCGTTGGTCACCGTCTCATAGGCGATGGCGGCGCATTTCGAGGCGATCAGCCCCTTGGTCTGCTCGGGATCGGGCGCGAGGTGCAGGTAGGTGAACAGGATCTGGTCCTCACGGAGCATTTCCCACTCGACCTTCTGCGGCTCCTTCACCTTCACGATCATGTCGTTCTCGGCGAAGATGGTCTTCGCATCGGCGACGATCTTCGCCCCGGCCTTCTTGTAGTCGGCGTCCGTGAAGCCCGCGCCGAGACCCGCGCCGGTCTCGATCGAGACCGTGTGGCCGTGGGCCACGTATTCGCGCACCGCCGTCGGCGTCAGGCCGATGCGGTGTTCGTTCTTCTTGATTTCCTTGGGGACGCCGACGCGCATGACCGTTTCCTCTTCAGACGGGACGGGCCGATCTGCGGCGGCCGCGTTTCGGGCGGCAATCTAGCGGCGGTTTGACCGCAGGTTCCTGTTCTTTTCGTCGTGTGAACGCTGTAAAGTCGCAGAACCTGCGAAGGAGCGCGTCCTTGAAGACTGTTTCTGCTGTCGCCCTCGACGACACCGACCGCAAGATGATCCGCGCCCTCCAGGGCGACGGCCGCATGACCAACGCCGATCTGGCCCGGACGGTGAACCTGTCCGAGAGCGCCTGCCTGCGCCGTCTGCGCGCGCTGGAGGCCGCCGAGGTCATCAGCCGCTACGCCGCCATCATCAACGAACGCGCCGTCGGCCTGCCGATCAGCGTCTTCGTGACCGTGACCCTGTCGTCCCAGGCCGAGGCCTCCCTGACCGCCTTCGAGACGGCCATCGCGACCGTGCCGGAGGTGGTCGAATGCTATCTGATGACCGGCGGTTCGGACTATCTGCTGCGGCTGGTGGTGCGCGACGTCGACGACCTCGAACGCGTCCACTCGCGTGAACTGACCCGCATCCCCGGCGTGACCCGCGTCTCCTCCAGCGTGGCCATGCGCACGGTGGTCAAGCGGGGGGCTCTGCCGGTTTGATCCTCACCCCCGCCGGCCGCGCACCACAGCGATCACCGCCACCACCAGCCAGACCGCGCCGATGACCAGCAGCAGGTCCGCCACCGGCCGGGAGATGCTGTAGAGCTGATAGTCCTGCCACCGGCCCACGGCGAACTCCGCCAGCCAGTTGGCCGCCGCGCCGACGAGCAGCAGCGCGACCGGCCAGACCAGAGGCTTGAGCCGACCCTTCTTCATCGCCGCGCCCCGACTCGCCCTAGATCGTGTCCAGGTCCCGCCCCTTGGTCTCAGGCAACCAGATCAGCGCCACGATGGCGGCCAGGGCAGTGAAGGCGACGGAATACCAGAGGCCGAAATAGATGTTCCCCGACCAGGCCACGAGGGCGAAGCTGGCGGCGGGCAGCAGGCCTCCGACCCAGCCGGTGCCGATGTTGTACGGCAGGCTCATCGCCGTATAGCGCACCCGCGTGGGGAACAGCTCGACCAGGGCCGCCGCCTGCGGGCCGTACAGGGCGGTGGCCGCGACCATGAAGATCATCAGGATGCCGAAGACGAGCGGCATGTTGATCCGCGCCGGATCGGCCTTCGCCGGATAGCCGGCCTCGACCAGCGCCGCCTTGATGCGGGTCTCGACCCCGGTGCGCGCCGCCTTCAGGGCGGCGGCGTCCATGCCCGCGCCCTCGACCGAGGCGACCTCGATGCCGCCGACCCGGACCATGGCGATCGCGCCGGGCGCCGCCTCGGCGTTGCCGTAGGACACGCCGGCGTTGGACAGCACGCTCTTGGCGATGTCGCAGGAGCTGGAGAAGGCGGCCTTGCCGATCGGGTCGAACTGCAGGGCGCAGGTGGCGGGATCGGCGACCACGGTCACGGGGGCGGCGGCCTGGGCCTCCGCCAGCGCCGGATTGGCGGCCTTCGTCAGGGCGTGGAAACCGGGGAAGAAGGCGACCAGCGCCAGGACCATGCCGAACAGCATCACCGGCTTGCGCCCCACCCGGTCCGACAGCCAGCCGAAGAAGACGTAGAGCGCCGCCGAGGCCACGGTGACCATCAGCACCAGCTGGTCGACCGTGTTGACCTCGATCTTGAGCACCCGCTCCATGAAGAACCGGGTGTAGAAATAGCCGCAGTACCAGACCGCCCCCTGGGCGATCATGATGCCGAACAGGGCGATCAGCACGAACCGGCTGTTGCCCCACTGGAAGAAGGCTTCCTTGTAGGGCGCGCGGCGCTCGCCGCCTTCCGCCTCCATCCGCTGATAGGCCGGGCTCTCGTTCAGTTTCAGCCGGATCCACAGCGACACGGCCAGCAGCAGGGCCGACAGCAGGAAGGGGATGCGCCAGCCCCATGCGTCAAAGGCCTCGACGCCGACGATCTGGCGCGTGATCAGGATAACCGACAGGGCGCCGATCAGGCCGAAGGCGGCGGTGGTCTGGATCCAGCCGGTCAGCAGGCCGCGCTTCTTCGGCGGCGAATGTTCGGCGACATAGATGGCGGCCCCGCCGTACTCCCCGCCGAGGGCGAAGCCCTGCAGCACCCGCATGATCAGCAGCAGTATGGGCGCCGCGAGGCCGATCTGGCCGTAGTCGGGCAACAGGCCGATGGCCACGGTGGCCACCCCCATCAGGGTGATGGTGACGAGGAAGGTGGTCTTGCGCCCGGTGCGGTCGCCGAACCAGCCGAACACGAGCGCGCCCAGGGGCCGGACGATGAAGCCGAGACCGAAGGTCAGCAGGGCCAGAATATAGGCGACCGTCTCGCCGGCGTCGGCGAAGAAGTGGCGCGCAATGACGGTGGCCAGCGAACCGAAGACGAAGAAGTCGTACCATTCAAAGGCGGTCCCGGCGGCGGACGCCACCACGACCGTTTTCAGGTTCGGCTCCGCCCTAGTCTCAACCGCATCCGTCATCGATCGTCTCCCCGCGTCGTCATGGCGCCTCTTCGGACGCCTGCGGGGAGATGCTAGACGGCGTTGCGGGCCGCGCAAATAGCGAAGGCCCGCCGGCGGGGGGGTGCCAGCGGGCCTTCTTCAACCGAACCGCGCGTCGGGGGGGAATCGCGGTCGGGAAGGGGGTGTCTAGTTCTTGGCGTCTTCGGCGGCGCCGGTGACGGCCTGGCCGGCGGCGGAGGCGTCACGGCCCACGCCGGAGACGGTATTGCAGGCCGCGGTGGTCAGGGCGGCGGCGGCGGCGAACAGGACGAAAATCTTGCGCATCTGGAGAACTCCTTAGGCCGGGGAGGCGGCGTCTGGAGTATCAACGTCGCGGCGGCGCGGCGGTTCCAAGGTCGGCCGGATCGGTGGGGATGACCGCTTCCGGCGTGGCGAAGGTCATCCGGGCGATCGTGCCGCCGCCTTCCGCCGGGACCATTTCGGCCGTTCCCCGAAGCTGTTTGGCGAAGGCGCCCATCAGGGTGCGGCCCACACCGGCGCGGAAGGTTTCGCTGACGCCCGGTCCGTCGTCCTGGACCTCCAGCACGCTGGTCTCGCCCTGCACGAAGAAGCGAACCTTGAGGTCGCCGCCGCGCCCGACAAACGCGTGCTTCTGGGCGTTGGTCACGGCCTCGACCAGCCACAACGCCAGCGGCGCCAGCTTGTCGGGGTCGACGACCAGAGAGTCCGCCTCGACCGACGAGGTCACCAGCTGGCCCCGCCCGGATTCGCTGGCCACCAGCTGCCCGACCAGCTCCGTCAGGAAGATGCGGGCGTCGGCGTAGCGCAGGTCGTCGCTCTGGTAGAGGGTGCGGTAGATCAGGGCGAGCGCCGAGATGCGCTGCCGGGTATCGCCGACCGCCGCCTTGGATGCCGGATCGGTCAGGGCCCGCTGCTGCATCGACAGCAGGGACGAGATGATCTGCAGGTTGTTCTTCACCCGGTGATGGATTTCGCGCATCAGCGCGTCCTTTTCCTCCAGCGAGGCGGTCAGGGCGGCGTCGCGGGCGACGATCGACTCGGCCAGTTCGTCCAGGGTTCGGGCCAGAACCCGGATTTCGGCCGGGGCGTTCATGGCCTGGACGGGCCGCACCGAGAACCGGCCCTTGGCATAGATGGACGCCACCCGCTCCAGATAGTTCAGCCAGCGGATGACCACCCGCTCGCTGACCCACATGACCGCCGTGAACGCCAGGAACCAGGCCAGCAAGGGCATGAACAGGGCGCCGACCGGGTTCAACCGGGCCCAGGACAGAAGGCCCGGCGCGGGGGCCGAGAGAAGCGCGTACACATCCCGGCCGGCCAGGGCCGCTCCGGCATAGACCCTGTGACGCCCGTCGGCGTCGTCGGCCTCGAAGATCGCCGAGGCGCCGCTGCGCGCGCGGTGCACCCACCCGGCCAGCGTCTGGCCGCGGGTCAGGGTGAAGGCGTCGATATCGGTGGCGGTCAGCAGCCGTCCGTCGGCATCCGTCAGCGCCGCCTGCGAGCCGTCCGGAAGGGAGGGGTCGTCCAGGTCGGGTTGCAGACTGGACAGGGGGATCAGGGCGACCATGGCGCCGTCGAACCGGCCCATCGGCCGCTCCAGCCGGGTTGCGACGATCAGGCCCGGAGCCTGACCGGCCACGGCCGGGGCGCGCGCCAGCACCGTTCCCTCGCCGCTGCGGAGCCGTTCGAACCAGGGGGTGGACCGCGCCCGGCTAAGCCACACGGGCGGCGCAGCGTCGAGGCTGTCGGAGGCGCACGCCGTGTCGCCGCCGGCGGTCAGCCGCGCCAGCCCGTCCAGATCCTCGAGCCGGTCGACCAGATCGCTGAGCCGCGGTTCGCAGAACATCTCCAGCGCCTCGGGGCGCAGGGCGACCAGCAGAACGCCGGTGCTGTCCAGGCGCGCCTTGGCGTTAGCAGCGGTCCGTTCTGCGGCGAGTTGCAGATCGGAACGGCGATCGGCGTCCTGGGCCCGGAACGCCGCCTGGGCCTGGAAGCCGCCGAGGATCAGCAGAGGCAGAAGGGCGATGGCCAGCCAGAGTCCCAGCCGGAAACGGATGCCCTGGAATCTTGCGGGACCCAGGCCCCGTCCCATTCCCCTGGCGATCGCTCGGCCGAACTTGACCACGACGTCAGCCTTGCCGCGCGCTGCTCAGACGGTCCGCGGCCGCGAGTATCGAGCGCATGGCGTCGCCGGCCGCGCGGCCGTCGCGTGCATATCCGCCCTTTTCGAGCGTCGCCTGAAGCGCCTTGCGCGCCCGGGACACCCGGCTCTTCACCGTGCCGACGGCGCACTGGCAGATTTCGGCGGCCTCTTCATAGGCGAAGCCGCCGGCCCCGACGAGGATGAGCGCCTCGCGCTGCTCTTCCGGCAGAGTGCCGAGGGCCAGACGCAGTTCGTCCAGCGCCACCGGGGATTCCGGATCATCGACCGCGACCAGGGTCCGTTCTGCGGCCTCCTGGTCGAGCTGGGTCTGGCGCCACGAGCGGCGCTTTTCCGAATAGAACTGGTTGCGCAGGATCATGAAGGTCCACGCCTTCATGTTCGTGCCCATCTGATAGCTGGCGCGTGCATCCCACGCCTTCATCATGGCGTCCTGCGCCAGGTCGTCCGCCGCCGTCGGGTCGCCCGTCAGGGTCCGCGCGAACGCCCGCAGGTGCGGGATCAGCACGACCAACTCGCGCTTGAAGGCGTCGTCGTCGGCTGAAGGAGGTTTGGGCGGCGGGCTTGAGGCGCCGCTCATTCGCCGCTCCCCTCAGCCGATCGCGCGTCCGCCCGGCGCAGAATGTCCAGAAACTCGTCGGGAACGGGCTCGTTCACCACCTCGTCGAACATGTGACGCAGTTTGACGCCGATCGCCTGCTGGCGAAGTCGGGCTTCCTCCAGGCTCGCGCCGCCCTTGGGAGGCTTGCCGGGGGGATTGGAATTGTCTGTCATTGAGAAAACGGCCGCCACCCTGACGATAGTTGTTGCGAGTGCCGGAACGCCGCCCCGCAGGCCGGGTTCCTAGGGAATCCGCATTTAATGCTCAAGCTTGTGCGCCGAAGCGGAACCGTGACCGATTTGATACGTTGACGGGCACTGCAGCGGTTCCACGATGGGAGCCGTAATCGTCGGGGATTTCATACATGAGCCTGCTGGCCCGCCTTGCGCCGCATCTGCCTTACGTCCGTCGTTACGCGCGCGCGCTGACCGGCGATCAAACCACGGGCGACAACTACGTCCGGGTCGCGCTTGAGGCGCTCGCCGCCGGCGAACGCCAGCTGCCCGCGGACATGACGCCGCGCGTGGCGCTGTATCACGTCTTCCACGCCATCTGGACCACGACCGGCGCCCAGCTGGAGGACAAGAGCGGCCTCGACGGCCGCGACGACGACGCCTCGCGTCGCCTGATGCGTATCGCGCCGCGCTCCCGCCAGGCCTTCCTCCTGACCGCGCTCGAGGGCTTCACCCCCTCGGAAGCCGCCCAGATCCTCGACGCCGACGCCCATGACGTCGAACGTCTGATCTCGGAAGCCCAGACGGACATCGACGCCGAACTGGCCACCGATGTGCTGATCATCGAGGATGAAGCCATCATCTCGGCCGACATCGAAAGCCTGGTCAGGGAACTGGGACATCGCGTCACCGGCACGGCCACCACCCATGACGAAGCCGTCGACGCCGTCGCCCGGCATCGCCCGGGGCTGGTTCTGGCTGACATCCAGCTGGCCGACGGCTCGTCCGGCATTGATGCGGTCAAGGACATTCTCAAGCGGATCGACGTGCCCGTCATCTTCATCACCGCCTTCCCGGAGCGTTTGCTGACCGGCGAGCGGCCCGAGCCGACCTTCCTGATCACCAAGCCCTTCCAGCCGGAAACGGTGAAGGCCGCGATCAGCCAGGCGTTGTTCTTCCACCCGTCGCGCCAGAAGGCGGCGGCCTAGGTCCACAGCCCTGAAAATGGAAAGGCCCCGGTCCCAGGACCGGGGCCTTTTCCTATGGGCCTATTGCGGCGCGGGCGTCGGCGCCGGCGCCGGTCCTGCGGCATCAAAGGCCTGAACATCGACGGCCTGGGCGCCGGTGTTGGCGTTGGTGTCGGCGAAGCCGCCCTGGCTGACGAACCACATGCCCAGCAGCAACACGGCGACGGCCGACAGGGACACCAGCAGGATCACGAAGATGCGCCGGCCCTTGCCGCCGCCGCGAACATATTGCGCCTCGACGGGCCGGCCTTCGTGGACCGCGTCTGCGGCCTTGTCGTGCGGCGAGGGATGGGTCATGGGCGGAACTCCACAGGCGATGGCTCTGGACTGCTGAACGCGGCCCGAACCGCCGCTGTTCCGGCGTCGCCCGACAGGCGAAAAAAGTTTCGGTCCGACCGGAACCCGAGGCGTCACTCGCCGTTTGTTTCATGCGGAGGCGGCGACGCCCCCCCGACTTGAGGCTGGCGCAAGCCAGCCTGTCGCCTCCGCGCCTCATTCTCGATGATGCCACTTCAAGGCGGACCTTCCGGTCCGCCTTTTTCTTTGGTCCGGCTGGACAGCAGGCCGCGCCTTGCAGACTATGCGGGTTCACAAAGAAAACCCGACACCAACCCGGAGATGGCCATGGCTCGCGTGAATCGTCAGTGGGTGCTGCGCCAGCGGCCCAAGGGTCTGATCCAGCCGGGGGATCTGGAGCTGGTCGAGGCGCCGGTTCCTGCGCTCAACGAATCCCAGGTGCTGGTCCGGACCGTCTATCTGTCGCTGGACCCCACCAACCGCACCTGGATGAACGACGCCGAAGGCTATCTGCCGCCCGTGCCGATCGGCGGCGTCATGCGCGGCCTGACCCTCGGCGTGGTCGAGGAAAGCCGGTCGAGCCGGTTCCGGGCCGGTGATGTGGTCACCCCGATGTCGGGCGGCTGGGCGGACTACGCCGTGGTCAACGAGATGGAGCTGCGACAGGTCCACCGCGCGCCGGGCATGCCGCTGACGGCGAACCTCAGCGTGCTCGGCATGACCGGAATGACGGCCTATTTCGGCGTCACCGACGTGCTCAAGGCCAAGGCCGGCGAGACGCTGGTGATCTCCGCCGCCGCCGGCGCCGTGGGCTCCATCGCCGGCCAGGTGGCCAGGGCGCGCGGCTGCCGCGTCATCGGTATCGCGGGCGGCGCCGACAAATGCCGCTGGCTGACCGGGGAACTCGGATTCGACGCCGCCATCGACTACAAGAACGAGGATGTCGGCGAGGCGCTGGACCGGCTGGCGCCGGACGGTATCGATCTGAATTTCGAGAACGTCGGCGGCGATATCATGATCGCCGTCTACAACCGGCTGAAGACCCATGGCCGGATGGCGGTCTGCGGCCTGATCTCGGCCTATAACGCGACGAAGATGCCGCCGTCGCCGAACTTCAGCCGGATCATCACCCATCGCCTCAACATCCAGGGCTTCCTGGTGCTCGACTACGCCCACCGCGCCCGGGAAATGGTCGCCGAGATGGGGCCCTGGCTGCAGAGCGGCGAGGTCAAATGGAAGGTCCACGTCGACGACGGCCTGGAAGGCGCGCTGGATTCGCTGAACCGCTTGTTCACGGGCGACCACGACGGCAAGCTGCTGGTCCGGGTGTCGGAAGAGCCTGCGGGCTGATAGGACCGAGTGGATGACCGAACCGCTGCACGTCCATTTTGAAGATCTGGGCGTCGGCGAGGTCGTGCCGCTGGGCGCCTGTATGGTCGACCCGGCTTCGCTGGACCTGTTCGTCGAACGCTTCCTGCCGGGCTGGGACGCCTCCTATGGGGCCCCCGACGCCATGGTCTACGCCCTGTGGAGCCGTCTGTTCGCCGACAAGGCCGCGGGCTGGGCCCAGTCCAAGGTGCTGGCGGTCGACGGCCTGCGCTACCTGCGCAATCCGCCTGCGGGCGAACTGATGCGCGGTCGGATGACCGTCATGGGCAAGGACCCGGTCGGCGACGAGAAGGGCATCGTCATCGCCCAGCACGACCTGCTCGATGAAGCGGGCCGCCTTGTTTTCTCGTGTTTGACCCGGGCTTTGCTGGCCCGCCGCTGACACGACGCGAGTGGCTGGTGTGAGCCGGACCTCTGCCCCGGCAAGGAAAGACCCCGCCCGGACGAACCGGACGGGGTCTTCTGTTCTTCGAAAAGCGACTCACGGTCGCTGACTGGCCACTGGCCACTGGCCACCAGTCACTCGCGTCAGGCGTTGCCGGTCGCCGGCTGCGCCGCGGCGGCCTTCTGGAAGGCCATGGCGATCAGACGGTCCCAGCCGAGCAGCGACACCAGGTGGGCGTAGATCTGGCCCAGGGCGCCGTTGTCGCGCAGTTCAACCAGCTTCTCGGCCGGCAGGGCCTTCAGCTTGTCTTCCGAGACGGCGAAATATTCCGCGATCTTCTGCGGGGCGGCCGCCGTGCCGTCCGGATTGCGCGGGTTGAACACCGCCTCGCGCGTGTCGAACAGGTCCAGATCGGTCAGCAGTTTGACGAAGGCGTCGGTGCGCTGACGCTCCAGCTCGAAATTGTTGCAGAACTCCATCGCCTGTTCGACGTAGGGCGAGGGCTTGCCGTCGATGAACAGCGGCGTGGCGCCGCCGTCCTTGATGAAGGGCGCATTGCGGTCGACGCAGAGGATCAGACGCTTCTGGACCTCGTCATTGGCGAAGACGAACGGGTAGCGGCGAACATAGGCCGGGATATAGGCCTCGGGACGGAACTCGCCCGCGTCGCTGACGAACAGGTTCTCGCCGCCGCGCAGGGCCATGACCGCGACCGGCATCTTGGCGTCGCCGACGAAGATCACCGGATACGACAGGGCGGCCGGGGCGAACTCGGTCACGGTCAGCGGCACAAGGTTGGTCGTGGCCACGAAGCCGTAGGGCTTTTCGACCGGATCGACGCCGAGCGTGCCGTGGGCCTCGACCGACAGGGGCTCGGGCTTGCCGTAGAACAGGACGTTGCCGGAGAGGCCGGCGGTGGAGGTGGTGTCGGTCATGGACGCGAAACGAGCTCTGCTGAGGAAGGAAGGCGCGTGTCTAGCGCAGACGCGTCAGGGCGGCAAACCGGCTCCCCATTCCGGCGTAGCCCCTAGAACCGGTAGCTGATCCCCGCCCGGAAATTCCGGCCCGGCAGCGGCGCCCGATCCTTCAGGAAGCTGACATGCTCGCGCGCCTCCGTGTCGGTCAGGTTGTGCGCCTCCGCGAAGACGGAAATGTCCCGGTCGGCGAACGGACGCCAGGCGCCCGACAGATTGACCATCGTATAGCCGTCGGTGCCGAGTTCGTAGGCCGCCAGTTGGTCCTGCTCCCCGACCCGCCGCACCTCCAGCGTCGCGTCGAGCGGCGTCGAGGTCCAGAGCAGACGTCCGCTCACGCTGTACGGGGGGATGCGCGCCGCCGGGCCCAGATCGGTCTCGGCGTCCACAAGATCGACCGCGCCCTCGAAGCTCAGGGCCCGATCGCCGCTGGACCAGAGGTCATAACCGGCTTCGGCCTCGAAGCCGCGGAACTCCGCCCCTGTCTGGACGAACTGGAAGATCGGGAAGCTCTCGCCGCCGTCGACGAACACCGCGCCCGTGTCCCGTTCGTCGATGAAGCCGTCGTATTTCGAGGCATAGACGTGCAGGTCGCCGTGGAATCGCCCCGCCTCATAGTGGACCGTGCCCTCGATCGTGGTGACGGTCTCATTGTCCAGGGTGACGTCGCCGGTCTCATAGACGCCGGTGGCGATGTGCAGGCCGTCGGCGAACAGCTCGACCTCGGACGGCGCGCGTTCGTTGTGGGCCAGGCTGATCCCGAGGAACAGGTCCGGCATCGGCTTGATGAAGGCGGCGGCCGAGCCCGACCAGTTGTCGAAGTCGCGCTCGATCTCCGCCCCGCCCGACAGCGGCGTCGCCCGCACCGTGCGCCGGTCGTAGCGCAGTCCGCCTTCCAGGCCCCAGGCGGTGCG
This sequence comes from uncultured Brevundimonas sp., assembly GCA_964398675.1. Lineage (GTDB taxonomy): Bacteria > Pseudomonadota > Alphaproteobacteria > Caulobacterales > Caulobacteraceae > Brevundimonas. The sequence continues at coordinate 7,229 of CAYNNT010000053.1, read as the reverse complement.
ATCCAGCCGCTGAACGGAATAGATCCCGGCCTCCTCGATCTCGCTGCCCGGAACGAAGGCTTCCGCCCCGATGGCCTCGAACGACCGCGCCAGGGTCTGGACCCCGATCGCGCCGTTCCAGCCGTCGCGGCCCCGCTGCACCAGGTCGGCGCGCGCCTCCCAGCCGTCGGACTGGAAGACGGTGCCCGGATTGCCGGGACCCTCGAACTCGGTGTGGGTGTAGTCGGCGTGGCCGAACGAGCCGGTCAGGCGCTGGAAGGGGCCGCCTTCGAGGGTCAGTTCCCCGCGCACGTCCTCGCGGGTCTGTTCCAGCTGGATGAAGACGTCCTCTTCCGCCACCACGCCATAGGTGCTGGACAGGTCCTTGATCGAGGCGCCGATGAAGCCGCGCGATCCGATCCACGACAGGCCCAGGCCCCGGCTGTCCAGCTCGGAGAAGCTGTTGGGCTGGGTCCCGCCCGGTCCGCGCGGAATGCCCTCGGCGTCGGCCAGCCGCTGCGAGATCGAGGGGGCGGGGATGTCGTAGTCGTCGGCCCGCTTGCTGACGCCGTCGAGACTGACCGCGACCGGCCCGAGCGCGAAGGTCAGGCGGCCCGCGACCGACCGGCCGTTGTCCACCGTTGAGGCCTGGGTCGAGACGGCGCCGTCCAGCCCGTCGGGCAGGGCGGTCGGAATCCGGTTGTCCAGCACATTGACCACCCCGCCGATGGCGGTGCCGCCATAGGCCAGCGTCGCCGGGCCGCGCACGATCTCGATCCGGTTCGCCTCGGCGGGGTCCGTGGCCACCTGGTGGTCCGGCGAGACCGAACTGGCGTCGATCAGGCCGATGCCGTTGGTCAGCACCTGCACCCGCGGCCCGCTCAGCCCCCGGATCACCGGCCGGCTGGCGCCCGGCGCGAAATCGGTTGACCGCATGCCCGGCAGGCCGGCGACCAGATCGCCCAGCGACGACGCCGGCGCCGAGGCGAGAGCCTCCTCGTCGATGACCGTGGTCGCAATGGTCGTGGCCCGGGCGCTGATGCCGTACGGCGCGCCGGTGACGATGACCTCGTCCAGTTCGTTGGCGCGCGGCGCATCCTGGGCGGCGGCGCCGCCGGCCAGGGCGGCCCAGCTTGCGGCGGTCAAAAGGGCGGCGCGGGACACGACAGCGAGACTCATGGGGGATATCCGGACTACAGCGAGTTTGTGGTGTTATGAGATAACATCACGCCTCGTCAAGCGCCGGATGTTGCGGGAGCGCGCCTGAGGGCCTAGCTCAGGGTCATGAGCGAAGCCTGCGGCCACCATCACGCCGACGGTCCCCCGGGGGCCGCCGATGTCGCCCGCGCCATGCAGGCGGCCGATCTGCGCCTGACGGCCGAGGGCGAGCGCATGACGCCGCCGCGGCTGCGCGTACTGGAACTGTTGCTCGCGGCCGGCGAGCCGGTGAAGGCCTATGACCTGATCGCCCGCTTCGGCGAGGACGGCCAGCCGGCCAAGCCGCCGACCGTCTATCGCGCCCTGGAGTTTCTCGAACGCAAGGGGCTGGCTCACCGTATCGCCTCCATCAGCGCCTATGTCGCCTGCACCTCCGGCTCCGTCGATCATGCAGCCGCCTTCCTGATCTGCGACTGCTGCGGCGCGACGGCCGAGGTCTCTGCGCCGGTGGCCGGCGATCTGGGCCGCGCCGCCGAGGCCGCGGGCTACGCCATCGATCGCACCACGATCGAGGCCCATGGCCGCTGCCCGGCCTGCCAGTAGGACGCTGGCAATCGGCGGGCCGAGGCCCTATCTCCGCCCCATGGATGCGATCCGGCTCTCCCCGCCCCGACGTCTGAGCCTGCCGGTCTCGAACGACCGGGGCACGGGCCGGATCAATGTGCTGGATTTCGGCGACCCGAAGCGGCCGGTGGATCTGGTCTTCGTCCATGCCAACGGCTTCAACGCCCTGACCTACCGCACCCTGCTGGCGCCCCTGACCGGCTCCCTGCGCATCTGGGCCCCGGACCTGCGCGGCCATGGCGGCACGACCCTGCCGGCCGAGAGCGGCGGGCGTCGCGACTGGCACGACCATCGGGATGATCTTGTCGCCCTGTTGGACACGCTCGACGGGCCGCCGGTGATTCTGGCGGGCCACTCCATGGGCGGCACCTCGGCCCTCCTCGCGGCGGCCGAGCGCCCTGATCGCGTCGGCGGACTGGTCCTGTTCGACCCCGTCATCTGGAGCCGCTGGGTCGTGACGGTCTTCAAACTACCGCTGCTCGACCGGCTCGGCTCGCGCATCCCGCTGGTCCGGAACGCCCTGCGCCGCCGCAAGGTCTTCGACAGTCGCGAGCAGGCCATGGCCGCATACCTCGGCCGCGGCGCCTTCCGCGGCTGGCCCGAGATGATGCTGGCCGACTATATCGCCGACGGCCTGGTCGAGACGCCCGAGGGGTTCACCCTGGCCTGCGACCCGGCCTGGGAGGCCTCCAACTACGCCGCCCAGAGCCACGACCCCTGGCGCGCCCTGAAACGCCTCGACTGCCCGGTGACCGTACTCAAGGCCCAGGGGCCGGGGCCCTGCAGCCTGTCAGAGAATCCGCGCGGCCTGCCACACGTCACCGTCGGGACCGTACCCGGCGGCACGCATTTCTTCCCCATGCTCCAGGCCGACATCGCCCGCGACGCCCTGTTCGACGCCGCGGTCTAGACCGGCTGGCGCCCGCGCGGGCCAGGGGCTAAACCGCTGCCCATCCGACCCGTCTGTTTCGTTTTCCAGGACCGTTTCCGATCATGCGCGACATCCACCACTTCATCGACGGCGCCAGCTTCACCGGCGCCTCGGGCCGCTTCTCGGACGTGTTCAATCCCAATACCGGCGAGGTTCAGGCCCGGGTGCAGCTGGCCTCGGTCGTCGAGATGGATCGTGCTGTCCAGGCCGCCCAGAACGCGTTTGACGGCTGGTCCTCGACCAATCCCCAGCGCCGCGCGCGGGTGATGTTCGAGTTCAAACGGCTCGTCGAGGCCAATATGAACGAGCTGGCCGAACTGCTCTCGGCCGAGCACGGCAAGGTCATCGCCGACTCCAAGGGCGACATCCAGCGCGGTCTGGAAGTCATCGAATTCGCCTGCGGCATCCCGCATGCGCTGAAGGGCGAATACACTTGGGGCGCCGGTCCCGGCATCGACGTCTATTCGATGCGCCAGCCGCTGGGCGTCGTTTCGGGCATCACCCCGTTCAACTTCCCGGCCATGATCCCGATGTGGATGTTCGGCGTCGCCATCGCCGTCGGCAACACCTTCATCCTCAAGCCTTCCGAGCGTGACCCGTCCGTGCCGGTCCGTCTGGCCGAGCTGATGATGGAAGCCGGGGCTCCGGCCGGCGTCCTCAACGTCGTCCACGGCGACAAGGCGGCGGTCGACGCCATCCTGACCCATCCGCAGATCCACGCCGTCAGCTTCGTCGGCTCGTCCGACATCGCCAACTACGTCTACCAGACCGGCGCGACCCACGGGAAACGCGTCCAGGCCATGGGGGGGGCCAAGAACCACGGCATCGTCCTGCCCGACGCCGACATGGACCAGGTCATCAAGGACCTGTCCGGCGCGGCCTACGGCTCGGCCGGCGAGCGCTGCATGGCCCTTCCGGTGGTGGTCCCGGTCGGCAAGAAGACCGCCGACGAACTGCGCGAGCGCATGATCGCCGAGATCCCGACCATGCGGGTCGGCGTCTCCACCGACGCCGGCGCCCACTACGGCCCCGTCGTCACCGCCCAGCACAAGGCCCGTGTCGAGGGCTGGATCGAAAAGGGCGTCCAGGAGGGGGCCGAACTGGTCGTCGACGGCCGCGGCTTCAGCCTGCAAGGGCATGAGAAGGGCTATTTCATCGGCCCGTCGCTGTTCGACCACGTCACCCCGGAGATGGAGTCCTACAAGGAAGAGATCTTCGGCCCGGTGCTGCAGATCGTCCGCGCCGCCAGCTTCGAGGAGGCCCTGTCGCTGCCGTCCAAGCACCAGTACGGCAACGGCGTCGCCATCTTCACCCAGAACGGCCGCGCGGCCCGCGACTTCGCCGCCCGGGTCAATGTCGGCATGGTCGGGATCAACGTCCCGATCCCCGTGCCGGTCGCCTATCACACCTTCGGCGGCTGGAAGCGCTCGGCCTTCGGCGACACCAACCAGCACGGCATGGAAGGCGTGAAATTCTGGACCAAGGTCAAGACGGTCACGGCGCGTTGGCCCGACAGCGACCTGGAGCATGCGGATTCGAGCTTCGTCATCCCGACGATGGGGTGATCTGATGCGGTGGATCGCGCCGCTCTCCGTGACTTGGGTGGTTGCGTTCTTCTTGGCGTTTGCCGCCTTCTCGCTTGGGTTCTTCGTCGTCGGCCTGGTCATTGGCTGTATTGCCTTGGCGGCGTTCGTTGCGCTGGCTGAGCTGCGCTGCCCCACCTGCGGGCTCGAACTCACGCGGCGGGACACGCGTCCGTTTGTGCTTCCGAGTCTGAACCCGTTGCCCCGCGACTGCCCGGGTTGTGGCCGAACGCGGGAGGATGTTTATCCCCTCCAATGGCGCCGGGCATCTGAGACCTGACCACTCGCCTCTCAGGCGTGCGCGACAACCCAATTCGGTGCTAGGCGTTAACCTCTGCGAACCGTGAAGCTGGAGCGCCTCCCCCCATGCGTCGCTTTTTTATCTGGTCGGCCCTCGCGGCCGTCATCGGCCTGGTCCTCGCCGGCGTCGCCTACTGGGCGTACTGGACCTACTATGCGCGGTTCCAGCCCGTCACGGTGACCCGCAACCAGGCCGAAATCCAGCGCCTGCTGGACGAGGCGTCCTGGGTCTCGGCGGGCGGCGGCGGCGAGCCGCTCTACATCATCGGCTATCGCGACTCGGCGGCCATGGCCCGCTACGAGCGCGAGGAGATTCCCAAGCTGCGCGCCGCGGGCATTGAAGCGCGCACCATCCTGTTCGCGCGCCCGGACCGCGAGGGTCTGGCCCAGTCCACCGCCGCCGAGCGCGCCACCATAGCCGAGCTGTGGCTGACCCGCGACTGGACCCTCTACCAGCGCTGGACCGCCACGCCGGTGCGCAACTGGACGGCTGCGGGCATCCCCGCCGCCGACGGCAATCTGGCGCGTGGGGCCGTGGTCGAGGCGGGGCGGGACTTCATCGCCCGCCTGACCACCGATCTGAAGGAGGCGGGGCTGCAGACGCGCTATCCGCTGATCATCTGGCGCGACCGCGAGGGCTTCATGAAGGCCTGCGCCTGTTCGGACAGCCGCTCGTGGGTCTTCATCCGCGACGACCTGGACGCGCCCGATCGTCTGGATCCGCCTGTCGTCGCACCGGGCGACCCCGCGGGACCGCAGGCCTTCCCCGGCGACGGCAGCCCCGAAAGCCTGCCCTATCCGACCCTGCCGCCGATCGCCCCGGCCGAAGGCGCTGCCCCGGCCCCGACGCCGGCGCCCGCCACCCCGCCCGTCCCGCGCCAGGCGCCCGAGGCGAAACAGGCGGAAGACACGACCTTCTTCTAGGCCGGCGGAAGGATCAGAGCGCGCGCCTGCAGGCGGCGATCAACCGTTCGACGTCGTCCGCGTCCTGATACAGGCCGAAGCCGAAGCGGATCACGTCGTCGCGCACGTCGGTGATCACGCCCGCGTCCTGCAGCCGCGACTTCCACGTCGGGGCGTCGTCATGGCGGAAGGCCAGGAAACGCGCCCGCCGGGCCTCGCCGGTCAGGGGATTGATCAGTTCGGCCGCGGCCAGCCGCCCGGCCTCGCCGCCTGCGACCGCCGACTGGAACCGCGCCATCAGGCTTTGGGCAAGGGCGCTGACGTCCGCTGTCGTCAGCCCCGCCTCGTCCAGCATCCGCCGCACGGCGTTGAACCGGTAGAGGGGCGAGACGTCGAAGGTGGCGCCCCAGAAGCGTCCGCCGTCGCTGCGGTACTGAACCCCGCCCGGCGGCCCCGACAGATCGCCGAACTCTGCGAACCAGCCGGTTACGACCGGCCGCGGGCAATAGCCGTCCGGCGCATGCAGGAAACAGACGCCCTCGCCCGCCATGGCGTATTTGTAGCCGCCGGCCAGATAGAAGACCCGGTCCGCGACGGCCGACAGGTCGGTCGGCTGGGCCATGAAGCCGTGATAGCCGTCGATGACCACCCAGGGCCCGGCCGGATCGGCCAGGTCCGCCAGATCGGCGATCCGGCCGAAGCTCTGACCGGTGCGGAAGAAGACCTGGCTGATCAGGATCAGGTCAAAGCCGCCGCCTCTCGCCACCTCGACGAACCGCGCATCGAAGGTCTCGAACGGATGCAGGGGCACGCGGGTGACGACCGCCTCGCCCGCCTCTTCCCACCGTTGGGCCTGACGCCGGAACGAGTGGAACTCCCCGTCGGTCGACAGGATGCGGGCCGGTTTGCGCTCGATCCCCGAGACGATCCGCAGCAGCAGGTCGTGGGTGTTGGGGGCGAAAACCACCGTATCCGGGGACGGCAGGTTCAGCTCCCGGGCGACATGCGCCTGGGCTTCGGGAATGACCTCCCCGAAGATCAGATCCCATTTCCGGTCCGCGAACTGGTTCGCCTCGACCCAGGCCCGCAGCTGGCCGTCGAAACTGGCGTCCGGCCACAGGTGATGGCTGTGCGCCGCGAAATGCAGCCGCTCCGGGTCCAGCGACAGGGCGCGGGAGAACAGGTCCTTGTGGGCGGCCATCAATCTCTCCCGTCGGTAGCGAACACCGACGGTCGATAGCGAGGCGCGGTCACGCGCTCAAGCAGCGACATCACGCCCAACCGCGATCGTCGTCCCTTCGGGACCTGCTGACCCGACGCAGCCTGAAGCGCGCTCAAGCAGTCAGCCGCGGCGCGGCGAGCGTTCGCGCCCCTAGATCAGGCTGCCGTGGCAGTGCTTGAACTTGCGGCCCGAGCGGCAGGGGCAGTCGGCGTTGCGAGGGGTGCGCTCCCAGCCGACGGGCAGGGTGTCAACCGGCAGGCGCGCGCGGTCATCGCCCTGCAGCTGGCCTTCGGGATTCTGGGCCAGCGGGTTGGCCATCTCGTTCTCGCCGGTGCCCGGGTTCAGGTGGATTTCCTGGAATTCCGGCATGTCCATCGCCGGCGGAGCCTCGAAGCGGAACTCGACCGTCATCAGCCAGCGGGTGACATTGTGGCGCAGCTCATAGAGCAGCGTCTCGAACAGGTTGAAGGCCTCGGTCTTGTACTCGTTCAGCGGATCGCGCTGGCCGTAGCCGCGCAGGCCGATGACG
>CAYNNT010000052.1:0-19675 GCA_964398675.1 uncultured Brevundimonas sp. | reverse complement strand
ACGAACCAGTTGCCGAAGCCGCCGATCATGGCGGGCATGACCATGAAGAAGATCATGATCAGGGCGTGGCCGGTGACGACGACGTTATAGCCGTGCTTCGACTGCTGGACGATGCCGAGCAGGTCGACGACCGAGCCCTGGGTGAAGATCTGGATGCCCGGCTCGGCCAGTTCCCAGCGGATCAGGCCTGACAGGGCGCCGCCGACCAGGCCCGCCATGATGGCGAACAGCAGGTAGAGGGTGCCGATGTCCTTGTGATTGGTCGACAGGAACCAGCGGGTGAAGAAACCCGGCTTGTGGTCATGATGCCCGTCGTGGTCGTGGGCGAGGTTTTCGGCTGCGGTGGCCATATCTGTGGGGCTCTCGCGGTTCGTTACTGAGCGGCCGGAGCGACGGCGGGAGCCGTGGCGGGCGCTGCGGGTTGAGCGGGGGCGGCGACCGGAACGGCCGCTTCGGAGGCGGTCGGCGCGCCGGCGGCGACCTGGGCGACGGTGCCGCCCGGAGCCTGTTCGGCGGTGCGCGGCGTCATCGAGCCGCCCTTGGAGGCGACCCAGGCGGCGAATTCAGCCTCGGTGACGACATTGATCTGGATCGGCATGAAGGCGTGGTCGACGCCGCAGAGTTCCGAGCACTGGCCGTAGAAGACGCCCGTGCGGTCGGCGCGGAACCAGGTCTCGTTGACGCGGCCGGGGACGGCGTCGGTCTTCAGGCCGAAGGCCGGCAGGGCGAAGGCGTGGATCACGTCCGTGGCGGTGACCAGCACCCGCACCGTCTTGCCGACCGGCACGACGATCGGCTCGTCGGCGGCCAGGCGGTACAGGCTGTGCGGCATGCCGCGCGACGCGATCTCGTCCTCCGGCAGCATGTTGGAGACGTATTCGGTGATGCCCTGGTCCGGGTATTCATAGGACCAGTTCCACTGGTTGCCCGTGGCCTTCACCGTCAGGTCCGGCGTCGGCATGTCGTGATAGGCGAACAGCAGGCGGAACGAGAACAGGGAGATGCCCACCAGGATCAACACCGGCAGGACCGTCCAGATGATCTCGATCAGGGTGTTGTGGCTCCATTTGGCCGGAACCGGGTTGGCCTTCTTGTTGTAGCGGATGCAGATCCAGATCAGCAGACCCAGCACCAGCAGGCTGATGAAGGTGATGATCGGCATCAGGATGGCGTCATGGAAGAAATGCGCCTCGACCTTCAGCGGCGATGCCGCCGGCTGCAGGCCGATGTTGCCGTTGGTCGGTTGTCCAACCAGCTCCTGCGCCCACGTCGGCGTGGCGGAGAAAACGGCCAGGCTCAGAGCGGTGATGCCACCGCCGATGAACGCCCGGGCCCGCGTGCCCATCCCCATGCGAGATATCCTCATTAAACCGTTTCGCCGCAAACGCTTGCGAGTGAATCGCAAACAGTCGCCGGGACCCGGCGGCCCACAGCGGTACTTCGGGCGGTCCATATCGCCCCCTCCGGCGCTTGCCAAGCGATTGCCGTCGGTTTGAGCGCCGCAGGACATTCCGTCGCTGGATTAAATCTACTTCATGTTATGACAGCTACCTTGCGTGGCCAGATACCTTGCGATACGTCTTCGTCATCACAAGGAGGCCCACAGTGCCTGAAACAATCGAGATACAGCTGAAGAAGGGGGTCCTGACGCTTTGCGTCCTGGCCTTGCTGAACCGGCACGACAGCTACGCCTATGAGATCGCCTCGACGCTTTCTGACGCGATCGACATGGGCGAGGGCACCATCTACCCGCTGATGCGGCGGATGCAGTCCGACGGGCAGGTGGAGACCTATCTGGTCGAATCACCGTCCGGCCCGTCGCGCAAATATTATCGACTGACCGACGCCGGTCGTCGGGCGCTTGACGCCCAGACGACCGAATGGCGCGCCTTCGCCCGGGCGGTCGAATCTGTCGTGGACGGCCCGGCGCAGGCCGCCGCGCCGATCCCGGCCACTGACGATGTCACAGCCGAAAGGGGAGCTGAACAATGACGCGCGCCGAATTCATGGGCCGGTTGAGGCGAGGACTGGTCGGCATGCCGACCGCCGCCGCCGCCGACATCGCCTCCGACTACGAGATCCATTTCGAGGACGGCCTCGCCGCCGGCCGCTCCGAGGCCGAAGTGGCCGCGGCGCTCGGCGATCCCGACCGTCTGGCCCGCGAACTGCGGGCCGAGGCCGGGGCCCAGCGCTGGCATCAGGAAAAGAACCCGTCGGCCGCGGCCGGCGCCATCTTCGCGGTGCTGGGGCTGGGGGCGATCGACATCCTGATCCTGCTGCCCATCCTGATGAGCGTGGCCATGACCCTGTTCGGCATGTTCATGGCGGCCATCGGCGTCTTCATCGGCGGCGGCGCGATCATGGTCGCGGGACCCTTCGCCGGCTTCCCCGGCGGACCCGCCGCCGCCATCCTGGCCGGCCTCGGCTTCATGGCCGGCGCCACGGCCCTGGCCGCCCTGACCGCCATCGCGACCATCTGGCTGGTCAACGGCGTCGTCTGGTTCGCCCGGCTTCACTACCGGCTGCTCAAGCCGGCCCTCGACCCCCAGCCGCAGTATCCGGCTTAGGAGAGACAGAGATGATCAAGACGCTTTTCATCATCGCGGGCGCCGGCCTCGTCCTGTCCGCCGGCTCCCTCGCCGGGGCCGCGGCCCTGGCCGGTGGCGACCTCAGACACAATGACTGGACCTGGTCCCTGGACGAGAACGACGTCGGCGGCGACAATTTCCGCATGGAGCGCGGTCGCGGCGAACCTGACGTCACCCGCAACCTGACCTGGGCCGGCGGCGACCGCCTGCAGATCGAGGTCCCCGGCGACGTCGTCTATGTCCAGGGCGCCAACCCCGGCGTGGTCGTCACGGGGCCGAAGGATCTCGCCGACCGCATCCGTATCGTCGGCGACCGCCTGACCCTCGACGACGACGACCGGAACGAGCACGGCTACATCCGCTGGAGCGGCGACGGTTTCCAGGTCTGGAGCGCCGGCGACCGGCTGAAGATCACGATCACGGCTCCGGAAGTCACCAGCTTTGACGTGGTCAGTTCCTCGGACCTGGAAATCCGCGACTACGACCAGCCCCGGCTGAACCTGATCCTGTCCGGCTCGGGCGACGTCTCGGCCCGCGGTACGGCCCGCGCCGTGCAGGTGGACGTCTCGGGGTCGGGCGACGCCGACCTGTCCGCCCTCAATACGGTGGACGCCGATGTGCAGGTTTCGGGCTCCGGCGACGTCCGGGTCGGCCCGACCGGCAAGGCGATGGTGGACATCTCGGGCTCCGGCGACGTCGATCTGACGCGCCGGGCGGCCGAGGTCAGCCGCAAACTCTCCGGCTCCGGCGACATCGACGAGAGCTGACCCGGTGACGCGGGGACGGTCAGCCCCTACTTAGGCACCATGACCGTCCCCGTATCCCTCCCCGCGATTCTCGATTCCGCCGACGTCGGCGCCGACGAGGCCCTGTCCATCCTTCAGGACGCCCTGACCGGAGCCGACGACGGCGAACTGTTCCTCGAACGGTCCGAACTCGAATCCCTGGTCTTCGACGACGGCCGGCTGAAGTCCGCCGCCTATGACGCCTCCGAAGGCTTCGGCCTGCGGGTCGTGGCGGGCGAGACCGCCGGCTACGCCCACGCCAACGAGATCAGCGGTCCCGCGATCCGCCGCGCCGCCGACAGCGCCGGTCTGGCGCGCGCAGGCCATGCCGGCGTCATCGCCGAGGCGCCCCGCGCCACCAACCAGCAGCTCTATTCCCCGGTCGATCCCCTCGCCTCCCCGGCCTTCTCCGACAAGATCGCCCTGCTGGCCGAGATCGACGCCTGGGCCCGGGCCCGCGACCCGCGCGTCGTCCAGGTCTCCGCCAGCATGGTCGGCGAGCGCCGCCATATCGAAATCCTGCGCGGCGACGGCCGGCGCGTCACCGACATCCGTCCGCTGGTCCGGCTGAACGTCTCGGTCACGGTCGAGAAGGACGGCAAGCGCGAGAGCGCCTCGTCCGGCGCCGGAGGGCGGGCCGGATTCGAGACCTGGATCGCGCCCGACCGCTGGCAGTGGCAGGTCGACGAGGCCCTGCGCCAGGCCCTGGTCAATCTGGAGGCCGTCGACTGCCCCGCCGGCGAGATGGATGTGGTGCTGGGCGCCGGCTGGCCCGGCGTGCTGCTGCACGAGGCCATCGGCCACGGCTTCGAGGGCGATTTCCACCGCAAGGGCAGTTCGGTCTTCACCGGCATGATGGGCAGGCGGGTCGCCGCGCCGGGCGTCACCGTCGTCGACGACGGCTCCATTGCGGGCCGTCGCGGCTCCCTCTCGGTCGATGACGAGGGCACGCCGACCTCGCGCACGGTCCTGATCGAGGACGGCATCATGGTCGGGCTGATGCACGACCGGCTGTCGGCGCGTCAGCTGGGCGCGCGCGCCACCGGCAACGGCCGCCGCCAGTCCTTCGCCCACATGCCGATGCCGCGCATGACCAACACCTTCATGGAGGGCGGCAAGGACTCGCAGGCGGACATGATCGCCTCGACGAAGCGCGGTCTCTACGCGGCCAATTTCGGCGGCGGCCAGGTCGACATCACCAACGGCAAATTCGTCTTCCAGTGCACCGAGGCCTATCTGATCGAGGACGGGAAGATCACAGCCCCGGTGCGCGGCGCGACCCTGATCGGCGACGGGGCCACGGCCCTGCAGCATGTCCAGATGATCGGCGACGACTTCGCCTTCGACCCCGGCGTCGGCGTCTGCGGCAAGGGCGGCCAGGGCGTGCCGGTGGGCATCGGCCAGCCGTCGCTGAAGATCGCGGGGCTGACGGTGGGCGGGACGGCTGTCTGAGTGGTTGGGGCTTAGGGCTTTGGGGTTGGTGGAAGGATACGCGGGCGGCGCGCACTGGCCGTACGGCTTCCGGCTCAGAAAGCCCTAAGCCCTCATCCCTACTTCCACTCCGGCCCCACCACGTCAAACCCGCGCGCCACCAGCCCGTCCAGCACACCGCCTTCGTCGGCCAGCAGACGGATCGGGGCCACGCCCATGGTCACGCCCGGCGAGATCATCGCGGTCTCGATCGCCGCCGCCCACTGTTGCCGCAACTGGGGCGCGATCTCGGGGTCGCCCCAGGGCCAGCACTGGTTCAATGCGCGGTCGATCGGCGAGGCGACGACATCGGCGACGCGCAGGGCGCGCCAGTCCTCGGCCCGGATACGGGCGGAGTCAGGCCCCTGTTCGGCCGCGGCGATGGCGGCCTCGACACAGGGAACATGGGCCGACTGCGGCGCGGTGATCAGGCTGTCGACCAGTTCGTCGCCGCGGACCGTGCCGACGGGGCGGACCGGCACCCGCGCGCGCCGGGCCGCCCGCCGGATCACGTCCATGGCGTCGTCCCCGCTCCGGCCCCGATTGTAGCCGGCCTTGTCCTGCATCAGCTCGAAACCGACGAACAACAGGCTCTTGGTCCGCCAGTCCTGATTGCGGTCACCCGCCATGATCGCCTCGAGCCGCGCCTGGTAGTCCGGCGTCAGATAGTCGGCCGTGGTCCGCCCCTCCGGCATCATGCCGATGGTCCGGGCGCGCCAGATGACCCGCAGCACATCGGTGACGGAGGCCTGGCCCACCTGCGGGGACAGGATCTGGTCCGAACGCGCCGCAGCGGCCTCGAGGTCGTCGGGACGCCAGGCCAGGTCGCGCGGGATGCCGGTGATGGCGCCGACCAGGATCAGGGTGCTGTCGCCCCGGGTCACGGTCCACATCGGAGCACCGGACCGGCGCGCCTGGACCACGATGTCATCCAGCTGCGCCGCCGCCGGCGGCTCCGGCGTCTGGGCCCTGGACAGGTCCGGCAGGCCTGTTCCGGTCAACAGAACCAGGACCGACAGGGCGGCGGCAATTTTTCTCACGGCTATACCTGCTTCACTTCAATAGAACCGAGTAACGACGCGCCTATTTGAGGACACAAGCGTGACAGTTCCGTAATGATGACTGCGATTTAATCCACCTGTCTGTCTTGTAACTGGAGAGCGACGCGACAGGACGCCACACCTTCGTCACACGACGAGGGGAATCCTGCAATGACCAAGGCCATCCTGCTGGCGACGACGGCCATCCTGCTCGGCGCCGGCGCGGCCTCGGCCCAGACTCCCTCGCCCGCACCCGCGCCGCAGGCAGACTCGGCCCAGCAGGGCGTCCTCGTCTTCACCCCCGATTTCTTCGCCGACCAGCGCCCGAACACGGCGCTCGACATGGTCAGCCGGGTCCCGGGCTTTTCGGTCCAGGACGGCGACGGCTCGCGCGGCTTTGAAGGCGCGGTCGGCAACATCCTGATCAACGGCTCGCGGCCGGCGTCCAAGAACGACACCGGCTCCTCGGTCCTGTCGCGGACCCTGGTGCCGCAGGTCGAACGAATCGAGCTGATCCGGGGCGGGGCCCCGGGCATCGACATGCAGGGCTATTCCGTCGTCGTGAACGTCATCACCCGCAGCCAGGCCAGCACCGAGCAGATCCTGACGGGCAATATGGCCTTCTTCGAAGGCGGCACCGATCGCGGCTTCGGCCAGTACCAGTTCACCCGCCGCAACGGCGACCGGGTCTGGGGCTTCACCCTGGCCGACGGCGTGGCCATCGATGACTCCAACGGCGTCGGCCGCGTCATCCGCCGCGACGCCAACGGCGTCGTCCTGCGCGACGAGGGCTATTACAGCGACCAGACCGGCGGCGGGCAGGCCGTGCGGGTCAATTTCGCCGACGCCTTCATGGGCGGCAAGATCGATCTCACGGCCCGCTACGGTCTGAACGACTACAGCCAGTACAGCCTGCAGGACGGGCCGACGATCCTGCGCGACAACCGCTTCTCCGAGGACGGTTCGAGCGGCGAGGTCGGCGCTGTCTTCACCCGTCCAATGGCGTCGGGCCTGACCTCGGAAACCCGCCTCATCCGCGAGTGGAACGATTTCGAGAACGCCTCCACCTCCCTGACCACGACGAACGGCGTCCCGGGATCCGAGCAGCGCTTCGCCTCGACCGGCAATGCCTCCGAAACGATCCTGCGATCGCTGGCGCGCTGGGAGCGGTCGCCGGCCCTCACGCTCGAGGCGGGCGGCGAGATCGCCTACAACATGCTGGAGATCGACCAGGCCCTCACCGACGGCGGCGTGGTCATTCCCCTGCCGTCCGACCAGATCATGGTCGAGGAGACCCGCGGGGAGCTGTTCGGCAAGGCGACCTGGCGCGTCCGGCCGGACCTGAACGTCGAAGGCGGACTGCGGCTTGAGGCCTCGACCATCACCCAGTCCGGCGACGCCGATCAGGAGAAGAGCTTCTTCTACGCCAAGCCGCGCCTGCAGCTGACCTGGACGCCGCGCCCGCAGAACCAGGTCCGGTTCCGCTTTGAGCGGGACATCGGCCAGCTGGACTTCGGCGACTTCGCCGCAGGGGCGGACCTCGAGGACGAACAGGTGTTCGGCGGCAATGTGAACCTCGAGCCCGAAGAGCGCTGGATCTCCGAACTCACCTATGAGCGCCGGTTCCTCGGCGATGGCATTGTCTCCATCGGCTACCGTCACGACGAGATCATCGGCGTGATCGACCGCCTGCCCCTGCCGATGGGCCTGTCGGCGGTCGGCAATATCGGCGACGGGACGCTGGACCAGCTGGCCGTCAACGTCGTCGTGCCGCTGGACTGGACCGGCTTCAACGGCGGCCAGTTCCAGTTCCGGAACACGTGGAACAATACCGCGGTGACGGATCCGACGTCGGGCGAAGAGCGACCCATCTCGGGCGTCAGACCGTCGCAGCCGGTCTTCACCATCTCCCAGGACGTGACCAGCTGGAAGATCAACTGGGCGGTGACCTACATCGAGAGCCTGCGGCAGTTCAACTACGCCCCGGACCAGGTCTCGGGCTTCACCGGCAGCGACTATTTCGAGGCCAGTATGGAGTACAAGCCGACGCCGACCCTCGCGATCCGCGCCCAGGTCAACGTCTGGAACGACTTCCAGGTCGAACGCACGGTCTTCGCCGACCGGACGCTGGCCCGGCCCATCGCCTTTACCGAACTGCGCCCTTCGGACCCGCGCACCTTCTGGCAGATCCGGGTGCGCAAGACGTTCTGAGGCGGCGCCTTCGGATCGCCCAAAGCGTGACGGCGATTTAATCCACCTGTCCAGCTTGTAACTGGAGGCGTCGGCGGTCGCCGGGCACCGTCACCCCAACAGGGAGAGGGACGGATGACCAAGGCGATCTGGCTGGCCGGAGCGGCCGCGTGCGCGCTCTTGAGCGGACCGGCCATGGCCCAGACCGCGCCGGTCCAGAGCGCTCCCGCCGTCGAGGCCGGGCAGGGGATGCTGGTCTTCGAACCCGCCTTCTTCGCCGACGCCCGCCCCGACACGGCGCTGGACATGATCGCCCGTCTGCCTGGCTTCGCCTTCGAGTCCGGCGACAGCGGAACGCGCGGCCTGGCGGGCACGGCCGGCAACGTGCTGATCGACGGCGCCCGACCGTCGACGAAAAGCGACAGCCTGGACCAGATCCTGCGCCGCATCTCCGCCGCCGGCGTCGCCCGCGTCGAACTGATTCGCGGCGGCGCGCCCGGCATCGACATGCAGGGCCGGTCGGTGGTCGCCAACGTCGTCCTGATCCGCACCGTGACGACCGAGCGGGTGGTCGAGTCCAACACCTATGTCTATCCCGACGGCCACCTCGGCCCCGTGCTCTCGGCGCGGTATTCGCGGCGCGAGGGCGATGACCAGATCGAAGGTTCGATCAGCGGCTTTTCCGACCGCACCGACGGCACCGGCGACGGCTTCCGCCGGCGTTATGATGCGGCCGGAACCCTGATCCAGGACGCCGACCTGGTGCTGTGGGACCGGATCCGGAATCTGCGCGCCACGGGCGCCGTCCAGCGCCGCGTCGGCGGCGGTCTGCTGCGCGTCAACGGCCTGCTGGGCTGGTTCGGCAACGAGAACTCCCAGGACCTGCTGATCCGCTCCGGCGCCGGGGTCGACAGCTTCAACGATGAGGAAGCGAACGACGTCAACGGCGAGCTGGGCGTCAACTGGACCCGCGACCTCGGCCCGCGCACGGGTCTCGAACTGACCGGCCTGCAGCGCTATTCGACCGAGGACTACACCGGCATATCGGCAAGCAGCGGCGACAGCTCGACCTTCACCGCCGATTCGACCTCGGGCGAATCCATCGGCCGCGCCATCCTGCGCTTCCGCCCCAATGACCGCTGGTCGTTCGAGACCGGCGGCGAGGTGGCCTACAACTTCCTAGACAGCGCCACCGCCTATTCCGAAAACGGCGTGCCGATCCCGCTGCCGTCGGCCGCGGTCAAGGTCGAGGAACTGCGCGGCGAGGTCTTCGGCCAGGCGACCTGGCGGCCATCGCCGACCCTGACCATCGAAGGCGGCCTGCGGGTCGAGGTGTCGGAGATCAGCCAGTCCGGCGACAGCGACCTGACCAAGTCCTTCGTCTATCCCAAACCCCGCATCCAGGCGACCTGGACGCCCTGGGCCGGCCACCAGTTCCGCTTCCGCGCCGAGCGCGAGGTGGGTCAGCTGGACTTCGGCGACTTCATCGCCTCGGCCGATATCGACATCGGCCAGGTCGAGGGCGGCAACCCCGATCTGGAGCCCGAGAAGTCGACCGTCATCGAGGCCATCTACGAGCGCCGCTTCTGGGGCGAGGGCGTGTTCGATGTGACCGTGAGCCATGCCGAGATCGAGGACGTGGTCGACGTCATCCCCCTGACCGGCGGCTTCGACGGGGTCGGCAATATCGGCGACGGGACGGCGGACTTCTTCCAGCTGCGCCTGACCCTGCCGACCGACCGGCTGGGCATCCCCAACGGCCGGTTCCAGACTCGCGGCAGCTGGTCCTCGACCTCGGTGCTCGATCCGGTCACGGGCGAGGAGCGGCGCTTCCAGGGCAACCAGGCCTTCGGCTGCGGCGTCTCCTTCAACCAGGACCTGGCCGGCGGGCGCTGGTCATACGGCTTCGACCACGGCTGCAATGTCGACAAGGGCCGCGCCTTCCGTGTGCGCGAGATCCGGGCCTTCTACGCAGAGCCGGGCGTCGGGGCCTTCGTCCAGTGGAAGCCGGAGCGCGACCTGACCGTCCGCGTCGACCTCGGCAACGCCACGGATCGCGCCCAGGGCTATGACCGCGAGATCCATACCGGTCCCCGCGACACCTCCCCCCTCGCCTTCCGCGAGGTGCGCCGCACGCGGATGAGCCCGTGGCTGTTCGTCCAGATAAGAAAGACCTTCTGAAGAAGGCGTCCCCACACCCCGGAAACTGACGGCGCGCCGACCCTCACGCGCCAAAAAGGGCGGAACCTTCCGGTTCCGCCCTTCCTGTATTCAACCCTTGGCCGGATCAGGCCGTGGGATGGTTGCTGGCGTCATTGGCCCCGTGGGACCAGCCCTTGATCAGGAAGCTGATCAGGATGAAGAACACGCCGATGGCGATGCCGCCGAGGCCCAGCTTCTCGAAGACGTCGAGCGACGTCCGCAGGGCCAGACCGGGGTCCAGCACCTGACCGCCGACGGTTTCCGTGCCGGCCAGACCGGCGATCCAGCCGCCCACGAACTGGGCGATGGAGCTGGCCAGGAACCAGACGGCCATCATGAAGCTGACGACCGCGGGCATGGAGAGCTTGGTGATCTCCGACAGGCCCACGGGCGACAGGAACAGCTCGCCCGTCGTGTGGAGCATGTAGAGCAGACCCAGCAGGACGATGGGCATCTGGAAGGCCGAGTTGGCCATGCCGGCGCCCCAGACCACCACCATGAAGCCGAGACCGACCTGGAGCAGGCCGAGGCCGAACTTCATGACCGGGTTCGGGTCCATGTTGCGCTTGGCCAGGTACGCCCAGAGGGCGGCCATGATCGGCGCGAAGATCAGGATGAAGCCGGCGTTGAACGACTGGGTCTGGGCGGCCGTGATGGTCGCGTCGATCCAGAAGCCGGTGGGCGTGGCGATGCCCGCGGCCTCGAGTTGGGCCGGCGTGCCCACAGTGATCCCGAACAGCTGGAAGGCCGTCGGCGTCAGGCTGAGGTCGACGTTGCGGTCGGCGAACAGGTTCAGCGAGGTGCCGGCCTGTTCGAACAGGGTGAAGAAGACCACCGAGCCGAAGATCAGCACCACCGCCAGCATCATGCGCTCGCGCTGGGCGCGGGTCTGACAGACCTTGACGATGACGTAGAGGATGAACAGCAGCGAGGCGATCGTGGCGGCCGTCAGGACGGTGCCGACCATGGCGTTGCGCTGGACCAGGAACCAGACCAGGCCGACGCCCAGGGTGCCGAGCAGATAGATCGACCATTCGCGGTTCAGCGGGCCGATCATCGGACGCTTGAGCGCCTCGGGGTTCGGCGGCTCGCCCTTGCCCTCGAGCAGGGGCTTGCCGAGCATGAAGACCACCCAGCCCAGGGCCATGCCGACGCCGGCCAGGCCGAAGCCCGCCCACCATCCGACGGTCTGTCCCAGATAGCCGCACAGCACCGCGGCCCAGAAGGCGCCGAGGTTGATGCCGTAGTAGTAGAGGGTGAAGCCGGAATCCCGCCGCGGGTCGCCCTGCGGATAGAGCTGTCCGACGATCGTCGAGATGTTCGGTTTCAGGAAGCCGACGCCCATGATGATCAGCGACACGGCCAGATAGAAGACGTTCACGCCCATCAGGTCGCGGGTCTGGGCCATTTCATAGGACCCTTCCGCCAGGGTCGCGGGCAGGGGCGAACCGGCCGGCATGCCGGCGACGGCGATGCCGCCGCCCTCGGCCGGACCGAAGGCGTATTTCTCGCCATTGACGACGATGTTCACGTCGCGCGAGGCGCCGCGGCCTTCGGCGGAAATCTCATAGGTCTGACCGCCATAGGTCAGGGTCTCGGTCGCCGGACGGCCCTCGAAGGCCATCAGGCCATGGCCGGCCACCAGCAGCAGGGCGCCGAAGGCGATGGCCTTGCGGGTGCCGATGAAGCGGTCCGCCAGAATGCCGCCGACCAGCGGCAGCAGATAGACCAGCGAGGTGTAGGACCCGTAGGTCGATCCCGCCGTGGCGTCGTCGAACAGGAAATGCTGGGTCAGGAAGAAGATCAGGATGCCGCGCATGCCGTAGTAGGAGAAGCGCTCCCACATTTCGGCGAAGAACAGGATGATCAGTCCGCGCGGGTGGTTCTTCAGGATCTGCATCAGCACGGGAATGCCCGTGAGCAGCGTAATGATCAGGCCGGCTATGATGACGATGTTCATGCCTGGTCTCCCCGGATGCGTCGGGCCTTGAACCCGCCAGGCGTCGAAAGCGCCCCCCAAATGTCCGTTCTACTCAACGGCTCACTCCCATATTGCTGCGCCCCACCTGACGCGCGAGGCCGCATAAGCAGCACGGGGCGGATGACCGGACAAGTGTTAAGGGTAAATTGGCTGTGAGGTGGCGCGCCGACGGGCCAGACGGCAGGATGGCGTCGAATCAGTATGGGCGTGCGGGGATGATGACGACGCGGCGATCGGCGCTGATCGGGGCGGGCTCCGCGATGACGCTTGCGGCGTGCGGCGTCACCCCGCCGCGCGTGGCCGTGAATGTGATCGCGGCGGGCCAGCCGGCCGCCCTTCTGATCTGGGCCGTGGCGCGTGACCGGCTGGCGGGGTGGCCGCGCAAGCCGTCACCGGAGGCGCTGGCGGCCCTGCCCGCCCTCGCGGCGGACCTGCCGGAACTGGGCGCCTTGGGCGGCGGGGGACAGCCCGCGAATCTGGAAGCCATGGCGGCGCTGGGCCCCCGGCTGGTGATCGACTATGGCGACACCGATCCCGAAAATCAGGCGCTTGGCGACCGGATCAAGACCCGGCTGGGCGTCGACTGGCGCCTCATCGACGGCGCCCTGATCAGGATCCCGGAGGCCATCCGCGAAGCCGGCGAACTGCTGGACGCCGGGCGGGACGCCGCCGCCCTGGCGGATGAGGCCGCCGCCGTGCTGGACAACTGGCGTCGCGCCCCGGCCGGGTGGTCCTTCTACTACGCCCGCGGCGCCGACGGGCTGGAGACCGGCTTCCAGGGCTCGCTGGCGACCGAGGTGCTGGAAGGCGCCGGCTGGCCCAATGTCGCCGGGGAGTCGCGCGACATCGGCCGGGTGACGCGGGAACAGGTCGCCGCCTGGGACCCCGAGGTTCTGGTCACGATGAGCCCGGTCTTCGCGGAGGCGGTCCGGCACGACCCGGTCTGGCGGTCCCGGCGCAACGGTCAGCGTCGACGGCTGTTGCTTCTGCCCGACCATCCGTTCGGCTGGATCGACCGGCCGCCGTCGGTGAACCGGCTGCTGGCCTGCGCCTGGCTGGCCGATCCGGAAGGGTCCCAGATGACCATCGCCGGCCTGACCCACCGGCTGTACGGCATGGCGCCGGTCGAGGTGGCCCTGCCGCAGTGGATCCGGTGAGTCGGCTCCGGGACGCCCTCCTTCCGGCCGTCCTTGTCCTGCTGACCCTGGCCGGCGCGCTTGTCGTGCTCGCCACCGGGCCGCTGGGCGTGGCGCCGGACGCCCTGCTGACCGCCCTGATGGGACAGGGCTCGCCCGAGGCGGAACTGGCGCTGGCCCTGCGCGGCCCCCGTCTGCTGGCCGCCCTGACCTGCGGCGCCGCCCTCGCCGGGGCGGGGGCCGGGTTCCAGATCCTGTTCCGCAATCCGCTCGCGGCGCCCGACCTGCTGGGCGTCTCCTCCGGCGCGGCGCTCGGCGCGGCCCTCGCCCTGTTGCTCGGCGCGGGCGCGGCGCTGGTGCAGGGCGCGGCCTTTGCGGGCGGATTGGCCGCCGGAGCCCTCGCGCTGGCCTGCGCCGCCCTGACCCGCAGCGGCGACGGCCGGCTCGCCCTGATCCTCTGCGGCGTCGTGGCCGGCGCCCTCGCCTCCGCCGGGCTCGGTCTGGTGGTGGTCGTGGCCGAGCCGTATTCGCAACTGCCGTCGATCACCTACTGGCTGTTGGGCAGCTTCACCCGGGCGACCCTGCCGGAAGCGGTCGGCGCCGTGGTCCCGGTGGCCTTCGGCGCGGCGGTGCTGATCTGGCTGGGCTTCCGGCTCGACATTCTTTCGCTCGGCGATGAGCAGGCCCGGTCGCTGGGCCTGCCCGCCCGGCCCCTGCGCCTGCTGGCCCTCGCCGCGGCCGCCCTGATGACGTCGTCGGCCGTGGCCGTCGCGGGCGTCGTCGGCTGGATCGGCCTGCTGGCGCCCCACGCCGCCCGGCTGATCGTCGGTGAGCGGGCCGGGCGGCTGATCCCGGCGGCCATGGCCCTCGGCGCCCTGTTCGCCCTCGTCATCGACCGGCTGGCCACCGCCTTCGGCCCCGCGGAGATCCCCGTCGGCCTGTTGTCCGCCGCCATCGGCGCCCCCGCCTTCCTGATCCTGTTCGTCGCCACCTCGAGGCGGTCATGAACGGCCTGGCTCTCGAGAGTCTGGTCGCGGGGCGCGGCCCCTTCCGCCTGCCGCCGCTGGACCTGACCATGGAGGCCGGCGAGGTCCTGGCCCTGATCGGCCCCAACGGCGCCGGCAAGACCACACTGTTGAAGACCCTCGCCGGCCTGATTCCGCCGCTGGCCGGCGCAGTCGTGGACGCCGGCGCCCCGGCGTATCTGCCGCCGCCGGGCGCCGTGTCCGCCGGCTTCTCCGCCCTGCACCTGACCGCCCTGGGCCGCGCCCGGCTGCGCCGCTGGTCGCCGGGCCTGACGCCGGACGACCTCGACGCCGCCCGCGGCGCGCTCGACCGGCTGGATGTGGGGGGCCTCGCCGACCGCCCGTTCGACCGCCTGTCCAGCGGCCAGCAGCAACTGGTCCTGATCGCCCGTCTGTTCGTGCAGGACGCGCCCGTCTGTCTGCTGGACGAGCCCCTGGCCCTGCTCGATCCGGCCCACGCCCAGGCCGTGGAGGCCGCGATCCGCGCCCTGGCCTCCGAGGGCCGGGTGGTCGTCGCCTCGACCCACCACCTGCCCTTCGCCGCCCGCGCCGACCGGGTGCTGGCGATCGGTCCCGACCGGATGGAGGTCGCCTCCCCGGCGCGCGCCCTCGCCCCCGACCGCGTCCGCGCCCTGTTCGGGGTCGAGATCGCCGGCTGTCCCTGCTGCGGTCAGGCCTTGAGTTAGGCATCGGCATCGTCGACCTTGGGCGGCGGATCGGGGAGCGGGGCATGGCGATCAGACTGTTTGGAGGACTGGCGGGATTGCTCGCGATTCTTGCCGGCGCTCCAACCGCGGCCAGCACGCCCGCGCCCCAAGCCACTGCTGCGCCTGCGCCTGCGCCGGGCGAGGCCGCCCAGTTGGCGCGCAAGGCCCGGTCGGAGGCGATTCTGACCGCCGAGGGCGTCCCCTTTATTGCCTGGCTTCCCCTGGTGGAGGACGAAGGTGACTATCGCCCACGCACGGCCGAAGAGATCGTCGGCCGTGCGTATGCCCTGACCCTCGTGGCCTACAAGGCGTCGACTGGCGACCACGAGGGCGCCAACGACGCCTATGCGGCGGTGAAGGATCGGGTGATCCTCTCGCCTTCGGAGATCGACTTCCTGCTCGACCCGCAGCCTTCCGATCAGGATCGCATCCATTTCAGCTGGCAGTCGGAGGCGGCTTATCCGTTGTTCTGGATGCTCGGCTACGTGGAAGCCCTCGGGCGCCCCGAGGATCAGATCGATCCAGACCCGATGGTCCGGCTGGTGTCGGGCCGCGCCTTCGACGAGCTTGTCGCCGGCGCCCGACTGAGACCGCAGGCTGAAATGCTGGATGCGCTGGACCTGACCTATCGCTACCATTGGGCCGTGCGTCAGGCCGGGCTCGACGGTGTGCTGCCGCCGGCCAAACTCAATCCGGACGTGCTGATGGAACGGCACAAGGCCTTGAACTGGCTCGTGCGCTACAACGAAGACGCGTCGTGGGACGACGTCACAACGGACACCTGAACCGGAAACCCGACGCCATGCGCTTCTGTCTCTCCACCGCTCTCGCCGCAGCCGCCCTGTTCGCCACGCCCGCCGCTGCCCAGGACGCGCCCCGCTGGTCGTTCGCCATTCACGGCGGCGCCGGGGTGATCGAGCGCGCCAGCCTGACGCCCGAACAGGACGCCGCCTATCGCGCCGCCCTGCACCGCGCGCTCGAGGCCGGGTCGGCGGTGCTGGCCGCCGGCGGTTCGTCGCTGGACGCGGTGCAGGCCGCAATCGAACTGATGGAGGACGATCCGCTGTTCAACGCCGGGCGCGGGGCGGTCTTCACCGCCGCCGGCCGCAACGAACTGGACGCCGCCGTGATGGATGGCTCGGACCTGAGGGCGGGCGCGGTCGCGGGCCTGACCACCACCCGACACCCCATCGCCGCCGCCCGTGCGGTGATGGACCAGTCCCCGCACGTCATGCTGATCGGCGAAGGGGCGGATGCGTTCGCCGCCTCGGTCGGACTGCAGCAGGTCCCCCCGGCCTTCTTCTTCACCGAGCGCCGCTGGCAGGCGTTGGCGACCTATCTGCGCGCACACGACATGCCGATCCCGGAACGGCCGGCCGGCGCACCGGGACCGCAGGCGGAAAACACCCTGCCCGCCCCGCCGCTGAACGAACGGAAATTCGGCACCGTAGGCGCCGTGGCGCTGGACAGCCAGGGCCGGCTGGCGGCCGGCACCTCGACCGGCGGCACCACCGCCAAACGCTGGGGCCGGGTCGGGGATGTGCCCGTGCTGGGGGCCGGGACCTATGCCTCGAACCGCGACGGCTGCGCGGTGTCGGCGACCGGCGACGGGGAGTTCTACATCCGGGCCAGCGTCGCCCGCGACATCTGTTCCCGCATCGCCGGCGGGACGACGACCCAGGCTGCGGCCCAGGCCGAGGTGGATGACGCCCTGTCGCTGGGCGGCTCGGGCGGCGTCATCGTCATGGACGCCCAGGGTCGCCCGAGCTTCGCCATGACCACCTCGGGCATGTACCGCGGCTCGATCTCGAGCGAGGCGCCGGCGGGAGTCGCCATCTACGGCGACGAGGCCCTGCGTCCGTGACCCAGGGCGCGACGGTCGACCTGGCCGACAAGTTCGCGGCCTTCTCCGACCATTGGCGGCCGCGCGTGGCGGCGCAGCTGAACGGACAGGACGTGCGGCTGGTCAAGGTGCAGGGGGTCTTCCCCTGGCACAGCCACGCCGGGGCCGATGAGATGTTTCTGGTCTGGAAGGGCCGGTTCAGGGTCGAGTTCCGCGACCGGGTCGAGACCCTCGGTCCCGGCCAGTTCATCGTCGTGCCGCGCGGCGTCGAACACCGCACCGCCGCCGACGATGAAGCCGAGGTGCTGATCTTCGAACCGTCGGAGGTGATCAACACCGGCGACGCCGCCGTCTCCGACTTCACCGCCCCGCAGGGACAGACGATCTGATGAGCAAGACCGACACGCCCGGCGTCATCGCCCCGCCGCCGCTGATCTATCTCGGTTTCCTGTTCGTCGGCTGGGGCCTGGCCGAGCTCGGGGCCCGGCCGGAGGCGGTCGAGGCCGGATACAGCTGGCTGGCGGCCGGCTTCGGGCTGGAGATGGAGGTGCGCCGCAGCCTCGCCCTGAGCCTGATCATTGGCGGCCTGCTGCTGGACGGGATGGCGGCGGGCCTGTTCCGGCGTCGGGGCACGGCGGTCGAGCCGTGGAAGCCGTCGACGGTGCTGATCCACGAGGGCCCCTACCGCTTCAGCCGCAACCCCATCTACGTCGGCTTCGCCATCACCTATGCCGGCCTGGCCATCGCCATGGACAGCGCCCTCGCCCTGTTCCTGCTGTTGCCGTGTCTGGCGGTCATTGACCAGTTCGTGATCCAGCGGGAGGAGCGCTATCTGTCGGCCAAATTCGGCGCCGATTACGACGCCTATTGCCAGAAGGTGCGCCGATGGCTGTGAGCGACGATGAACTCTCGGCCATGGCCATCGAGGAGCTGGACCAGGCCTGCAGCCTGATCTGGCCCGAACTGGTCAAGATCACGCCCTGGGGCGACAGCTTCGTCGGCGTCGCGCCTTCGGGCCGCGAGGTCGAGGTCGAGCGCCGCTACCTCTGGGCCCATGAGCCGGAGGGCGCCGTGGCCGTCGAGATCGAGGTCCGCGACATCGGCGCCCGCACCGGCGCAGAGGCCCGGGCGCTGATCACCCCGCCGCGCTGAGGGCTCCAAAAAATCACCCCTGACGGGAATCGGTCGCACCGTTAACCTTTGTCGTTGCCAAGCGGGGCCGTCGGGGCAAGATGCGCCCCGAACGGTTCAGGGTCTTCGAGAGGGAGCAGCATGTCCTACGGCGCAGACTTCGCCAACGCCGACCCGGCCAACGCTCCGCTGGACGGGCCGCTGTTCATCGGCGCCGATCCCTTCGTCTGGGGCGCCATCCTGCTGGCGCTGGCCGCCGCCCTGCTGCTGGGGTGGTATCTCGGCGCCCGGTCGAGCCAAAGCCGCGACGACGCCGCCCAGTCGATCTGGACGGCGATCAATGACGCCGCGCGGTCGGCCATGTCTGTCGACGACAACGGGCTGAAAGGTCGGGCAGAACATCTTCTGAAGGTGGTCGACGGCCGGCTGGGCAAGACCCTTGGCCTGGCCAAGGGCATGTCGGGCCGCATCTCCAAACTCAAGGAGGCCGTCGAGGGCAAGGGGCCGGCCGAGGCCCACGGTCACGGGGGCGGGCATGGCGGAGGTCACGGCGCGGGACATGGCGGCGGTCACGACGCCCACGCACCCGCGCATGATGCGCATGCGACCCATGAGGTCCATGCCGCTCCCGCGGTCACGATCGTCAACGTCAACGCCGGAGCGACGACCCATGCGCCGGCCCACGCAGCAGCCGAGCATCACGCGCCCGCTCACGACGCCAAACCGGAGAAGCGCGACCTGAACTACCGCGAACAGACCGACGCCCTGCGTCTGGCGGTCGCCCATTTCGCCGAACACTGGCGCGACGAAACCGCCCGCGTCCGCGAACTGCGCCAGGCCCATGCCGAACTCTCCGACCCGGGCGCGCCACGCGCAGCCGCCGGGCGGGTCAGCGGATCCCGCGCCAAACACTGAAAACCCGGTTTCGTCCTCCGGAGAAACCGCCTAAGCCTGAGCCATGAAACTCGCCTCGCTCAAGCACGGCCGTGACGGTCGCCTCGTTATCGTCTCCAGCGACCTCGCCTGGTTCACCGACGCCTTCCTGATCGCCCCGACCCTGCAGGCGGCGCTGGACGACTGGGACCGGCTTGAGCCCGACCTGCGCGCCCTGGCCGAAAGCCTCGAACACGGCGGCGTGCCGCGCGGCCGCTTCCACGAACGCGAGGCCGCGGCGCCCCTGCCCCGCGCCTATCAGTGGGCCGACGGCTCGGCCTATGTGAACCACGTCGCGCTCGTGCGTCAGGCGCGCGGCGCCGAAATGCCCGACAGCTTCTGGACCGATCCCCTGATGTACCAGGGCGGGTCGGACGGCTTCCTGTCGCCGCGCGATCCGATCCCGCTGGCCGACGAAAGCTGGGGCTGCGACCTCGAGGCCGAGGTGGTGGTCGTCACCGGCGACGTGCCCCAGGGCGTGACCCGCGAGGAGGCCCTGGCCTGCATCCGCCTGGTCGGCCTGGTCAACGACGTCTCCCTGCGCAACCTGATCCCCGCCGAGCTGGCCAAGGGGTTCGGCTTTTTACAGTCCAAGCCGGCCTCGGCCTTCTCGCCGGTGGCGGTGACGCCCGACGCCCTGGCGG
>CAYNNT010000051.1:0-20113 GCA_964398675.1 uncultured Brevundimonas sp. | reverse complement strand
GGCTCCAGTAGGGGTCCTGCACCTGCTGGACGCCGCGCGCCGAAACATTGACCACAGCCGGCGCGGCGGTGCGCACGACGGGGGCGAAGCTGGACTTCATCGCCAGGGCGTCGCCGGGCACGATACGATCTCCGGCGAAGACCCCGTCCTGGGCGTGGCTGACGGTGGAGTGGCCAAGGCCTGCGAGGATCAGGGCGGCGGCGAGGGCGACGGCAGGTGTTTTCATGGTCATCCGGCAGATCAGAAGGACGAAAGCCGCACCATTCCGCTCCGGATTCTGGACCGTATCAAGGCATCGGAGCCGCGTCGGCGGGCGCCAATTCCTGACGCGCCGCCTGACGCCCGACCCACCAGCCGATCAGCGCCGCCAGCAACAGGGCGACCGCGGCCAGATAGAAGGCCAGGCCGGGATCGGTGAGCACCCGCACCGCGGCGCGCTGAACCCCGCCCGACGCGGACCCCAGCGCCTCCGCGATCCAGAGGCGAGTTCCGATCGCCCCGTCTCCCACCGAAAACGAATAGACCCAGCCGAAGAACAGCGGCGACATGACCCCGGCGATGGAGGCGACGCTCATATTGGCCCCCTGAAGCTGGCCCTGTTCGTCCTCGCCGACGTGGCGGGTCATGAGGGACTGCAGGGTCGGCATGGCCAGACCCCAAAGGGCGTTGGGCAGCATGGCGAGGATGAACATCAGACCATCGGGCGCCCAGCCCATGGCCGCGATGCCGACCGTCCCGCCGACCAGTCCCAGCACCATGGTCATCCGGTCGCCCAGCCGTTTGACGACCGGCCCGACCAGGACGCCCTGCACCAGCATGTCCAGCACGCCGACCAGGGCCAGCAGCAGGCCCACCTCCCTCGGTCCCCAGCTGTAGCGGTAGGCCGCATAGAGGACGAAGACCGCCGAGAAGACGTGGTGCGCGAAATAGAGCAGGAAATTCACGACCGCGAGGCCGCCCAGCTCCGTATTCCGCTTGAGCAGGATCAGGGCGCCGACGGGGTTGGCCCGCTTCCAGCTGAACGTCATCCGCTTTTCGACGGGCAGGCTCTCGGGCAGGACCAGCAAGCCGTACAGGAAGGCCACGGCCGACAGGCCGGCGGCGAACCAGAACGGGACCCGCGGCCCGAACTCGCCGAGGAAGCCGCCGAGAATGGGCCCCAGGACGAAACCGGCGGAGAAGGCCGCGCCGATCAGGCCGTAGGCGCGGGCGCGTTTCGCGGGCGCGGTGATGTCAGCCATATAGGCATAGACGGTGGTGAAGCTGGACGAGGTGATGCCGGCGATGATCCGCCCAAGGGCCAGCCACCACAGGTCCGGCGCCACGGCCATCAGCATATAGTCCAGCGACAGGCCGGCGCAGCTGATCAGGATCACCGGCCGACGGCCGTACTGGTCCGAGAGCGAGCCGATGATCGGGGAACAGATGAACTGCATCCCGGCCCACAGGGCCACGAAGACGCCGTTGATGATGCCCGCGCGCGCGTTGGAGCCGACGAACTCCTCGATCAGGCCCGGCAGCACGGGAATGATGATGCCCATGGCCACGATATCGAGCACCGCCGTCACGAAGATGAAGGCGAGCGCGGCGCGGTGGGAACGGAGGCGGGACAGGACGGACATGGGGCTTTCCGGGCGGGAGGGCCTTCTAGCGGACGCGTGCGTCGGCGTCAGCCCCGTGGCACACTGACGACGGAGGCCGCCATGACCAACTTCCTTCAGGTGACGCCGTTCCTGCACGTCGCGGACCTGCAGAAGGCGCTGGACTTCTTCACCGACATCCTGGGCTTCACCGTGCCCTTCCGGCAGCCGGGCTACGCCTACATCCATCGCGAGACGGTCGGGTTCCGGCTGCTGCAGGCGGAGGCTGGCGAGGCGACGCCCGGCCATCGGCGTTTCGCCTACTATATCGACGTGCGCGACGTGGACGCCCTTTACGCCGGGCTGAAGCCGAAGCTCGACACCCTGCCCCCCGGCGACGTGCACGGCCCGGCGGACAAGGACTATGGCCAGCGCGAACTGCTGGTGCTGGCGCCGGATGGCGAGCTGATCTGCTTCGGCATGGCCATCCCGCAAGCCGAGGTTGCGAAAGCTTAATGCCATGCCGTCTTGCGCGACCAGCCTGCGCAAGGCCAAGCTGCCCGCATGACAGCCGTGATCGAAGCGCGTGGGCTTACCAAGACCTACGGAACCGTCCGCGCCCTCGACGGGCTGGACCTCTCCATCCCGCGTGGCGGGGTCTATGGCGTGCTGGGGCCCAACGGGGCCGGCAAGTCGACCCTGTTCCGCATCCTGCTGGGTCTGATCCGGCCGACGGACGGCACGGCGACCATCATGAACGGGCCGGTCGGCGACATCGCCCACATGCGCCTGACGGGCTCGATGATCGAGACCCCGCGCTATCCCCCCTATATGACCGCCCGGCAGGTGCTGCGCTGGCTCGCGCTGGAGCACGGCATCGCCGGCACGGCGGACATTCCATACTGGCTGGAGCGGGTCGGACTGGCCGAGGCGGCGGACCGCAAGGTGCGTGGCTTCTCCGTGGGCATGATGCAGCGGCTCGGCGTCGCCGCCGCCCTGATCAGCAAGCCCGAGCTGATCATTCTGGATGAGCCGACGAGCGGCATGGATCCTCCCGGCATCCAGGAGATGCGGGCCCTGATCCGCAGCCTGGCCAATGACGACGGCCTGACCGTCGTCCTGGCCAGCCATCAGCTGCTGGAGGTCCAGCGCGTCTGCGACCGTGTCGCCATCCTCAACAAGGGCAAGCTGGTGCGCGAAGGCGCGGTCAGCGAGCTGACCGCCGTCGGCGAACGCCTGCGCGTGTCGGCCGGACCGGTCGACACGGTTCTGTCCGTGCTGGGCGCCCGGGGCGTCCGCGACGGCGACGCCGTCCTGGCCGACATCCCGCGCGCCGAGGGCCCGGCCCTGATCCGCGCCCTGGTCGAGGCCGGGATCGACATCACCGAGGCCCGCTGGGTCGGGACGGACCTCGAGGCCATCTTCTTCACCGAGACGGGGGCCGTGCAGGCGCCGGAGACGATCCATGCTGGTTGACGCCATCCGCGCCGAAGGCTTCCGCCTGTCGAAGAACAAGACCGCCCTGTTCTGGAGTCTCGCCTTCGTGCCGATCATCTCCGTGGCGATCGGCGCGGTGACCAATTTCGTGCTCAAGGGCAGCGAAACCAAGCTCCTGGGCGACACCAATATGCCGCCCTCGGTCCGCGAGGCCCTGACGCGCGGCACGCTGGACATGGGCGAGGCCCTGGTCACGGCGGCCGGCAATCTGGCCAACCCGCTGGTGCTGCTGTTCGTCCTGATCGGTGCGGCGACCCTCTATGCGGGCGACTATCGGTGGGAGACCTGGCGGCTGATCAGCGCGCGCAACAGCCGCGTGAACCTGCTGCTGGCCAAGCTGGTTACCGTGGCCCTGCTGGCCCTGGCGGCCATGGGCTTCATGCTGGTGGCCAGCGTGGTCGAGAACCTGATCAAGGCGTCGGTGTTCGAACGGACCCTGTCCTTCTCCCTCACCGGAGAGATGGCCGGCCATTTCCTCGGCTTCGCGGGCCTGTCGTGGCTGCGTATCATCCAGTTCGCCATGATGGGGATGCTGGCGGCGGCGGTCACCCGCTCGCTGCTGGCGGCGCTGTTCGTGCCGCTGGTGTTCGGGATCGCCCAGTTCTTCACGCCGCAGATGCTGGGGCCCATGGGCGTCATGCCCGACGCATGGCTGTCGATGCTGGTCAATCCGGGCGCGTCCATCGACGCCATCCAGGCGACCATCGCCGGCGGCGAGCGGGCCGCGGCCCTGCCGGACGGCCTGTTGCTGAAGGCCTGGGTCAGCGTCGCGCTGTGGACCCTGGTCCCGCTGGCCGGGGCCCTGGCCTGGTTCCGCAAGCAGGACCTGTCGAAGGAATAGGGGTCAGAGCCGCTTTTCCATCCAGACGTTGGAGCGGCTGTAGGGCGACGGCTGCGTCGGCAGGTCGAGGAACCCGAAGCGGTGGTACAGGGCAATGGCGGTCGTCTGGGCCGCATTGGTCTCCAGATACAGGCGCGGCGCGCCCTGCGCCCGCGCCGCCGCCTCGCAGGCCTCCAGCAGCCGCCAGCCGAGGTTGAGGCCGCGCGCGCCTTCGGTGACCGCCATCTTGCCGACCTCAAGGCCACCGTCGGCCATGACCATCAGCGAACAGCAGCCCACGGGCTCACCGGCGCGCTCCGCAATGAAGACATGGCCGCCCTTGTCGAGGATGGCGCCCTGCGGGTCGCCGAGCACTCGCTGGTCCTTGGGCTCCAGCGCATAACCACCCGCGAGCAGCCAGTCCTCGTTCAGTGATCGCCAGGAGGCGGCGTGGTCCGGGCGGTAACGCTCGATGGAAACAACAGCGGCGACGTCTGGCATAGGGCCCCTCCCTGACGCCCTATCTGGGGATGGAGCCGGCAAAGAAAAAGGGCGGCCGGTTTGCACCGGTCGCCCTTTTCTCAAGCCCCTGACGGGAAGCGGCTTACGCTTCTTCGTCGCCCTCGATGGCATAGACCGGACCCGAGTCCAGGCCCTTGGCGGCGGTGTCGCGATCGACGAACTCAATCACGGCCATCGCGGCGTTGTCGCCGTGACGGTAGC
Source organism: uncultured Brevundimonas sp. (assembly GCA_964398675.1). Taxonomy (GTDB): domain Bacteria; phylum Pseudomonadota; class Alphaproteobacteria; order Caulobacterales; family Caulobacteraceae; genus Brevundimonas. The sequence goes on along the minus strand of CAYNNT010000051.1, from coordinate 15,493 downwards.
CGGCCTTCATGATGCGGATGTAGCCGCCGTTGCGGTCGGCGTAGCGCGGGCCGATCGTCTCGAACAGCTTGCCCACCTGCGGCACGTCACGGACGTGGCTGATGGCCTGACGACGCGCGTGCAGGTCGCCCTTCTTGGCGAGCGTGACCAGCTTCTCGACGAAGGGACGCAGTTCCTTCGCCTTGGGAAGCGTGGTCGTGATCTGCTCGTGCTTGATCAGCGACGCAGCCATGTTGGCGAACATGGCGGTCCGGTGTGCGCTCGTACGACCGAGCTTGCGATAGGCGGCGCCGTGGCGCATCGGGGTCTCTCCTACTCACCCTGGTTTCCGGAGCACCGGACCTGGGGTTCTCACATTCTAACCGCTCCGCGATCCGGAAGGATCAAGGGCGGAGGGTTGAAACTAGATCTGGTCGTCGAACTTCTTGGCCAGGTCTTCGATGTTTTCGGGCGGCCAGTTCGGCACATCCATGCCGAGCGAGAGGCCCATCGTCGCGAGAACTTCCTTGATCTCGTTCAGCGACTTGCGGCCGAAGTTCGGGGTGCGAAGCATTTCGCCCTCGGTCTTCTGGATCAGGTCGCCGATGTAGACGATGTTGTCGTTCTTCAGGCAGTTGGCCGAACGGACCGACAGTTCCAGCTCGTCGACCTTCTTCAGCAGGGCCGGGTTGAACGGCAGTTCCGGCTTGGACTCGCCTTCGACCTTCTTCTTCGGCTCTTCGAAGGTGATGAAGATCTGCAGCTGGTCCTGGAGGATGCGCGAGGCGTAGGCCACGGCGTCCACCGGCGAAACCGCACCGTTGGTTTCGACCTCGAGGATCAGCTTGTCATAGTCCAGCGACTGGCCCTGACGGGTCGGCTCGACGCGATAGGCGACGCGCTTGACCGGCGAATACAGGGCGTCGACGGCGATCAGGCCGATCGGCGCGTCTTCCGGACGGTTCAGCTCGGAGGCGACGTAGCCCTTGCCGTTCTGGACGGTCAGTTCCATGCGCACCGAAGCGCCCTCGTCCAGCGTGCAGATCACGTGGTCGGGGTTCAGCACCTCGATGTCCGCGGGGACGTCGATCTGGCCGGCCGTGACGGCGCCGGGGCCCGTGGCGCGCAGGGTCATGCGCTTGGGGCCTTCAGCGTGCATACGCAGCGCCAGTTGCTTGATGTTCAGCACGATGTCGACGACGTCTTCCCGCACGCCTTCCAGCGAGGAGAATTCGTGGACGACGCCGTCGATCTGGATCGCGGTCACGGCGGCGCCTTGCAGCGACGACAGGAGAACGCGGCGCAGGGCGTTGCCGAGCGTCACGCCGAAGCCGCGTTCCAGGGGCTCTGCAACCAGGCGCGACTTGCGCTGCGGGTCGGAGCTCGCCTCGATCTGCGGCTTCTCGGGACGGATCAGCTCTTGCCAGTTACGTTCGATCATGGGTGTCCCTCGAAAACGGAGCGCCGGTCCCTCGCCCCTCGTCAGGCGCGCCAGGACCGGCGGAATAGATAGTCGGTCGCAGTTCGCTTAGACGCGGCGGCGCTTGGGCGGACGGCAACCGTTGTGCGGCATCGGCGTGACGTCGCGGATGGTGGTGATGGTCAGGCCGACCGACTGCAGGGCGCGCAGGGCCGACTCACGGCCGGAACCGGGACCCGAGACGTTGACTTCCAGCGTCTTGACGCCGTGTTCCTGGGCCTTCTTGCCCGCGTCTTCGGCGGCCATCTGGGCGGCGTAGGGGGTCGATTTGCGCGAACCCTTGAAGCCCATGTGTCCGGCCGACGACCACGAGATCGCGTTGCCCTGGGCATCGGTGATCGTGATCATGGTGTTGTTGAAGGACGCATTCACGTGGGCGACGCCCGAGGTGATGTTCTTGCGCTCGCGCTTCTTTACGCGACCCGGTTCCTTGGCCATGTGTCTGTCTTACTTCTTCTTGCCGGCGATCGGCTTGGCGGGACCCTTGCGGGTGCGGGCGTTGGTGTGGGTGCGCTGGCCGCGGACCGGCAGGCCCTTGCGGTGACGCAGGCCGCGGTAGCAGGCCAGGTCCATCAGACGCTTGATGTTCATGGACGTCTCGCGGCGCAGATCGCCCTCGACGGTGTGATCGCGGTCGATGGTCTCGCGGATCTGCAGCACCTCAGCGTCGGTCAGCTGGTTCACCCGGCGGGCGGATTCGATACCGACCTTGGAGGTGATTTCCTTGGCGGCGTGGGCGCCGATGCCATGGATGTACTGCAGCGCGATCTCTACGCGCTTGTTGGTCGGGATGTTGACACCAGCGATACGGGCCACGAAGCTCTCCAGATACGCGTTGACGGACGCAACAAACGCTCCGGTCAACAGACCAGGAGCGCCGACGTCCTTCGCGGAAGCGCGCCTTATACAGGGGATTCACCGCTCGTCAACGGTTGTCGGGCGCTCCGGCCTGTCTCAGCGGCCCATATTGACGAAGGTGGTGACCCTCTGTCCCTCGACGGGCCTTCCGGCGGCGGTCATGGGCGGGCGATAGCGGAAGAAGGCCATGGCCCGCAGCGCCTGCTCGCCGAAACCGAAGCCGCGCGGGGTCTCCTCAACAATCCGGCAATCGTCGAGGCGCTGGTCGGTGCGGATGACGCAATTGACGACGGCCCGACCCGCCGGGCGGCGCACGCCGCGCACCCGGGGGGGCGCGACCGACTGGACCTCGGCCGAGGTGGCCGGACGCAGGATCATCGGTCCGGTCCCGCCTGAGCCGGGTCCGTCCCCGTCGCCGTCGCCTGTGCCGGTCCCGGCCCCGGTCCCCCCCTGCCCATCCCGGGGGTCGGCCCGGCCACCGGCGCCACGCCGACGACCAGCGCCGGCTCGGGAGCCTGAACGGGAGGCGCGGGCAGTTCACGCGGCTTGTCCGCCGGCTTGGGCGTCACATGGACGCGCGACGGCGCCGCGGGCGCGCCGCCGCCCTGCGTTCTGGCCGGCGCTGCGGGCGGCGGCGGCGGCGGCGGCGGCGGACGGAACAGGAAGACGGTGATCGGGGGCGGCGGGTCCGGCAGGGGAACCGGGGCGTCCGCCCGGGCCATGATGCTGAACACGCCCAGATGCGCCGCGGTGACGCCCACGACGAAGCCCAGCTTGCGCAGCCGGTCCCTGGTCAACAGCGGGGGTTCAGGTTTCACGGGCCGATCCTATCACGCACGACTGAACGCGCGGGACGCCGGATCGGTCAGGTGAGGTTCAGGCGGCGGGGCCGTCCAGCACCGCATCGATGGCCGCGGCGACGGTGGCGATGGCGCCCATGCCGTCGATCTCGCTGAGCAGACCCTTGTCGGCATAGTAGGGCAGCAGCGGCGCGGTGTTGCGGTTGTAGGCGTCCAGCCGGACCTTGAAGCTCTCCGGATTGTCGTCCGGACGGCCCTGGTCGGCGAAGCGAACGGCGACGCGGTCCAGCAGGGCGGTGTCATCGACCTTGAGCCGCACGACGTGGTCGATCTTCTTGCCGAGCTTGTCCAGCATGGCGTCCAGGGCCACGGCCTGGGCCACGGTGCGGGGGAAGCCGTCGAAGATGGCGCCGCCGGCGTCCCCGGCCTCTTTCAGCCGGGCCTCGATCAGGGCGATGACGATGGCGTCGGACACCAGTTCGCCGCGCGACATGATGGCCTGGCACTCACGCCCGAGCTCTGAGCCCGAGGCGATGGCCTCGCGCAGCATGTCGCCGGTCGACAGCTGGACCATGCCGCGGGCGTCGACCAGACGTTTGGCCTGGGTGCCCTTGCCCGCCGCCGGCGGTCCGAACAGGATCAGGTTCATCGCCGCCCCTCCCCGACCGGCTCTAGCGCCGGGCGGGGGCGGCGACGCCCTTGCCGGAGGGCTTGCCGCGTCCGCGCAGCTTGGCCTTCTTGATCAGGCCTTCGTACTGGTGGGCCAGCAGCTGGGACTGGATCTGGGCCACGGTGTCCATGGTCACCGAAACCACGATCAGGATCGAGGTCCCGCCGAAGGCCAGACCCGAGCCGAAGTTGGCGATCACGAACTCGGGCAGCAGACACACCAGGGTGATGTAGGCGGCGCCGATGGTCGTCAGGCGGGTCAGGACATAGTCCAGATACTCCGCCGTCCGCTTGCCCGGGCGGATGCCGGGCAGGAAGCCGCCGTATTTGCGCAGGTTCTCGGCCGTGTCCTCGGGATTGAAGGTGATCGAGGTGTAGAAGAAGCAGAAGAAGATGATCAGCGCGCCGTAGAGCACCATGAAGATGGGACGGCCGTGCTGCATCTGGGCCGTGACCATCGGCAGCCAGTCCATCCACGACGGCAGATTGGCCGTGGCGACGAACGTGGCGACGGTCGTCGGGAGCATCAGCAGGGACGAGGCGAAGATCGCGGGGATCACGCCGGCGGTATTGACCTTGAGCGGCAGGAACGAGCGCTCCCCACCGGCCATCCGGTTGCCTTCCTGGCGCTTCGGATACTGGATCAGCAGCCGGCGCTGGGCGCGCTCCATGAAGACGATGAAGACCACGACGCCGACCATCATGACGGTGATGAACAGCAGGGCGAACGTGGACATCTGGCCTTGCTGCGCCAGGCCGAACAGGCGGGCCACGGTGCCCGGCAGGACGGCGACGATGCCGGCGAAGATGATCAGGGAGATGCCGTTGCCGACGCCGCGCGCCGTCACCTGCTCACCGAGCCACATCAGGAACATGGTGCCGCCGGTCAGAACGGTGACCGTCGAGACGATGAAGAAGATGCCCGGGGTGTCGATCAGATTGGGCTGGGCGTTCAGGCCGAAGGCGATGCCCGTCGACTGGAACAGGGCCAGGACCACGGTCAGATAGCGCGTGTACTGGTTCAGCTGCTTGCGGCCGCTTTCGCCGCCTTCTTTCTTCAGCTTTTCCCACGGCGGATAGACCGCGCCCATCAGCTGGACGATGATCGACGCCGAGATGTAGGGCATGACGTTCAGGGCGAAGACGGCGAACCGCTCGACGGCGCCGCCGGAGAACATGTTGACCATGTCCAGCACGCCGCGCTGGCTGTCCGGGTTCTGGAAGAAGGCCAGGAAGGCCTCGGAATTGATCCCCGGCACCGGCACATAGGTGCCGACGCGATAGATGAACAGCGCCATGAGCGTGAACAGCAGACGTTTGTGAAGCTCGGTCGCCTTGGCGAACGAGCCCATGTTCATGTTTGCTGCGAGTTGTTCGGCGGCCGAAGCCATATGTCGTCACCCCGACTTGTCAGAACGCGGCGCATCGGACCTGAATCCGGCGCCAGCGTCCAGATAGGCGAAGGGCGCCCGCTTAGCGAGGGCGCCCTTCAAGCTTATTTTTTGGCGGCAGTCCGCGTGGTGCGGGCCGAGATCTTGTTGGCGTCGCCGCGCGGCGCCTTGGCGGGCGGAGCCTTGCCCTTGGCGGCGTTGCGCTTCTCGAGGCGCGCAGCGGCCTTGGCTTCAGCCGCGATCCGCTCCTGGACGACGGTGCCGCCGGCGGCCTCGATCGCCTTGATCGCGCCGGCCGAGGCCGACCAGACCACGAGGTTCAGCTTGGACTTGATCTCGCCGGTGCCGAGGATACGGACGCCGTCCTTGACGCGACGGATCACGCCGGCGGCGACCAGGGCGTCGCCCTTGATCTCGCCCTTGATGTCCAGCTTCTTGGCGTCGATGGCGTCCTGCAGGCGCCACAGGTTCACTTCAGCCAGCTTCAGCGCGCCCGGATTGTTGAAGCCGCGCTTGGGCATCCGCATGTACAGCGGCATCTGGCCGCCTTCGAAGCCGCCGATGGCGACGCCCGAACGCGACTTCTGACCCTTGACGCCGCGACCGGCGGTCTTGCCCTTGCCCGAACCCGGGCCGCGGCCGACGCGCATACGCTTCTTGTGGGCGCCTTCGTTGTCGCGAATTTCGTTCAGTTTCATGTGCCTGATCCTTTCGGGTGCTAGCGCCCGGTCTGGGACCGGACTCGGCTGTGGGTCTCTGTCGTATCCCTCCCCCGCCGGGGGAGGGTGGCGGCTTGGCCGCCGGGTGGGGGCGCTTTAAGCAAACCGTCCCCGAAATAGCAATGAGGGCCGCTCGCCGAGCCGCCCCCACCCTGTCGTCGTGAACGACGACATCCCTCCCCCGAGGGGGAGGGAGATTTTCGTGCGCTTACTTTTCGACGATCTCGGTCAGGTGGGCGACCTTGGCGATCATGCCGCGAACCGAGGGGGTGTCTTCCAGCGTGGACTCGCGGCCCATGCGGTTGAGACCCAGGCCCGACAGGGTGGCGCGCTGGTCCGACTTGCGACGGATCGGGCTGCCGGTCTGGCGGACGGTGACGGTGGCTTTGGATTCGGTCTTGGCCATGGTCAGGCTTCCTGGGCTTCAGGCGCCGCTTCCGGAGCCGAGGCGCCGTCGTTGCGACGACCCATCAGATCGGCGACCTTCTTGCCGCGCTTGGACGCGACCTGACGGGGCGACGACTGGACCTTGAGGGCCTCGAACGTGGCGCGGATCATGTTGTAGGGGTTCGACGAACCGGTCGACTTGCCCACGACGTCCTGGACGCCGAGGGTTTCGAGCACGGCGCGCATCGGACCGCCCGCGATGACGCCGGTCCCGGGAGGGGCGGCGCGCATCATGATCTTGCCGGCGCCCCAACGGCCGTTGCCGTCGTGGTGCAGGGTGCGGTTCTCGCGGAGCGGAACGCGGATCATGGTCTTCTTGGCTTCTTCGGTCGCCTTGCGGATGGCTTCCGGCACTTCGCGCGCCTTGCCGTGACCGAAGCCGACGCGGCCCTTGCCGTCGCCGACGACCATCAGGGCCGCGAACGAGAACCGGCGGCCGCCTTTGACGGTGGCGGCGACGCGGTTGATGTGCACCAGCTTCTCGACGATGTCCGAATCCGGACCGTCAGCCTGGGGAGCGTTGCGGTTGTCACGACGGTTGCGATCGTTGCCGCCGCCGCCGCGTTGGGGTGTTTGCGCCATCTGTCGCGTCCCTTAGAAATTCAGGCCGGCTTCACGCGCGGCTTCCGCCAGCGCCTTCACCCGTCCGTGATAGATGTAACCGCCGCGATCGAAGACGACGTCCTTGACGCCCTTCTCGATGGCGCGTTCGGCGATCAGCTTGCCGATCAGGGCGGCGGCCGCCACGTCGGAACCCTTGGCCTTCTTGCCCTTCTCGCCTTCCAGCGAGGAAGCGGCGGCGATCGTGACTCCGTTCAGGTCGTCGATGATCTGGGCCGAGATGTTCTTGTCCGAACGGTGCACCGACAGACGCAGGCGTCCGTTGGCGACAGCCTTCAGGCGGCGGCGAGTGCGCTCGGTGCGGCGCTGGGCTTGTTGTCGAAGAGAGAGAGCCATGACCTACTTCTTCTTGCCTTCCTTGCGCCGGACCTTTTCGCCCGTGTAGCGGACGCCCTTGCCCTTGTAGGGCTCCGGCGGACGCAGCTTGCGGATGACGGCGGCGATCTGACCCACGGCCTGCTTGTCAGCGCCGGAGATCTTGATTTCCGTCTGCTTGGGCACCGCGAAGGTGACGCCGGCAGGCGGCTGGATGTCGACTTCGTGCGAGAAACCGAGCTGCAGCGACAGGGCGTTGCCCTTCATCGCGGCGCGGTAACCAACGCCGACCAGGTCCAGGCTCTTTTCAAAGCCCGTGGTGACGCCGACGACCATGTTGTCGACCAGGGTGCGCGAGAGGCCCCACATGGCCCGCGAACGCTGGTTGTCCTCACGCATGGTCAGGTTCAGGCCGTCGTCGCCCTGGGCGACTTCGATCTCGTCGGCGACGGTCCAGGAGCGCTCGCCCTTGGGACCCTTCACCGAGACCGTCTGGCCGTCGAGCGTGACGGTCACGCCCTTCGGCACTTCAATGGTGCGTTTTCCGATACGGGACATCTTAGTAGACCCTGCAGAGGACTTCGCCGCCCACCTTGGCTTCGCGAGCCGCGGTGTCCGACATGACGCCCTTGGACGTGGAGAGGATCGAGATGCCGAGGCCGTTCTTGATCGGCTTCAGGTCGGAGATCGCGGAGTAGACGCGGCGGCCCGGCTTGGACACGCGGGCGATCTCGGCGATGACCGGCTGGCCGTCGAAGTATTTGAGCTCGATCTCGAACTGCGGGAATTCGCCGGGGTTCTGAACCAGCGAATAGCCGCGGATGTAGCCTTCGTCCTGCAGCACGTCGAGGACGCGCTGACGCAGGCGGGAAGCCGGGGTGAGCACCTTGGAACGCTTGCGCATGTGCGCGTTCCGGATGCGAGCGATCATGTCGCTCAGGGGATCGTTGATCATCATGTCTGTCGCTCCCCTTACCAGCTGGACTTGGTCAGACCCGGGATCTGACCCAGGTTGCCGAGTTCACGAAGCGCGATACGGCTCATCTTGAGCTTGCGATAGAAGGCCCGCGGACGGCCCGTCACTTCGCAGCGGTTGCGAATCCGGTTGGCGGCCGAGTTGCGCGGCAGCTTGGCCAGCTTGAGGCGCGCCTCGAAGCGCTCCTCGAGAGGCAGGGATTCGTTGTTGGCGGTCGCCTTCAGGGCGGCCCGCTTGTCGGCGTATTTCGCGACGAGGGCCTTGACCATCTCGTTGCGGTTTACGGCGCTTTTCTTAGCCATGGTTTCTTTCCCTTCCCGCTCAGTTCGTCACGAACGGGAACTTGAACTCGGTGAGAAGCGCGCGCGCCTCGTCATCAGTCCTGGCCGTGGTGCAGACGATGATGTCCATGCCCCACATCTGATCGATCTGGTGGTAGTTGATCTCCGGGAACACGATGTGTTCCTTGAGGCCCATGGCGTAGTTGCCGCGACCGTCGAAGCTGGTGCCCTTCAGGCCGCGGAAGTCCTTCACGCGCGGCAGCGCGATCGTGATCAGGCGGTCGAGGAACTCGTACATTTGGTCGCCGCGCAGCGTGACCTTGCCGCCGATGACCATGCCTTCGCGCAGCTTGAAGCCGGCGATGGAGTTACGGGCCTTGGTGGCGACGGGCTTCTGACCGGCGATGGCGGCCAGGTCCTTGAGGGCCGCAGTGGCCTTCTTGGAGTCAGCCACGGCTTCACCGATGCCCATGTTGAGGACGATCTTGTCCAGCTTGGGCATCTGCATCGGGTTGGTGTAGCCGAACTTCTCGGTCAGCACGCCCTTGATGCGGTCGTTGTACTCGCTCTTGAGGCGCGGAGTGTATTTGGTGTCGGCCATTAGATGACGTCTCCCGTCGTCTTGGCGAAGCGGACCTTCTTGTCGCCTTCCATGCGGAAGCCGACGCGGGCCGCCTTGCCGTTGGCGTCGGCGATCGCGACGTTCGACAGGTGAAGCGACGCTTCCTTGTTCTTGATACCGCCCTGGGGGTCGGCCTGGGTCGGGCGGGTGTGGCGCTGGACCATGTTGATCCCCTGCACCATGACGCGGTTCGTGGCCGGCAGGACCTTGGTCACCTTGCCGGTGCGGCCCTTGTCCTTGCCCGTGAGCACCACGACGTTGTCGCCGGTTTTGATCTTGGCGGCCATGACTACAGGACCTCCGGAGCCAGAGAGATGATCTTCATGTGGTTCTTGGCGCGCAGTTCGCGGGGAACCGGGCCGAAGATCCGCGTGCCGACGGGCTCGTTCTGCTTGTTGACGATGACGGCGGCCGACTTGTCGAAGCGAATGACAGAGCCGTCCTTGCGCATGATGTCCTTGGCGGTGCGCACGACGATGGCGCGCACGACGTCGCCCTTCTTCACGCGGCCGCGAGGAATGGCTTCCTTCACCGAGGCGACAATGGTGTCGCCCACCGAGGCGTAGCGGCGCTTGGAGCCGCCCAACACCTTGATGCACATGACCCGGCGAGCACCCGAATTATCGGCTACCTCCAGGTTAGTTTGCATCTGGATCATAGGATCAGATCTTTCTGATTACGAAGCGGAGGCCGAGGAGTCCGACAGGACTTCCCAGCGCTTCAGCTTGGACTTGGGGGCGCACTCGATGATGCGGGCCTGGTCGCCCACCTTGAGGGCGTTGGCTTCGTCATGAGCGTGATACTTCTTGGACAGGCGCACGATCTTTTTCAGGACCGGGTGCAGCAGCGTGCGTTGGACGACGACGACGACCGTCTTGTCGCCCTTGTCGGAGACGACCACGCCTTCGAGAACTCGTTTCGGCATCTTCGTTTCCTTAAACCGCTGCGCGATTTGCACGCAGGAGCGTGGAAATGCGGGCGATGTCCTTGCGCACTTCCGAGACCCGATGGGTCTTTTCCATCTGGCCGGTGGCGGCCTGGAAGCGCAGGTTGAACTGTTCCTTCTTGAGCTTCAGAAGCTCATCGGCCAGCTGGTCGGGCGTCTGGGCCCGGAGGTCGGCGATCTTGGTCATGCGCCTACGTGCTCCACGTGCGAGACACCGGCGTCGAGGCGGGTGACCACCTTCGTACGGACCGGCAGCTTGGCGGCGCCGAGACGCAGGGCCTCACGGGCGATGTCGTCCGGCACGCCGTCGATTTCAAACAGGATCCGGCCCGGGTGGCAGCGCGCCGCCCAGTGATCCACGGCGCCCTTGCCCTTGCCCATGCGGACTTCGGCCGGCTTGCCCGTGACGGGCAGGTCGGGGAACACGCGGATCCAGACGCGGCCCTGACGCTTCATCTGGCGGGTGATCGCGCGGCGGGCCGCCTCGATCTGACGCGCAGTGATGCGTTCGGGCTCCACCGTCTTCAGGCCATAGGACCCGAAGTTCAGCGAGAAGCCGCCTTTGGCGGCGCCGTGGATGCGGCCCTTGAAGGCCTTGCGGTACTTGGTTTTCTTCGGTTGCAGCATGACTTAGCTCTCACGTGCCCGGTCGCGGCGCGGACCGCGATCACCGCGGGGACCGCCGCGTTCACGGCCTTCGTTGGACGACGGACCAGCAGCCTCGGCAGCCCAGCGCTTGTCCTGGGCCATCGGATCGTGCTCGAGCACCTCACCCTTGAAGACCCAGACTTTGACACCGATGATGCCGTAGGTCGTCTTGGCCTGGATGAAGCCGTAGTCGATGTCGGCGCGCAGGGTGTGCAGCGGCACACGGCCTTCGCGATACCATTCCATCCGCGCGATTTCCGCGCCGCCGAGGCGGCCCGACACGTTGATGCGGACGCCCTTGGCGCCGAGACGCATGGCCGACTGCATCGAACGCTTCATGGCGCGGCGGAAGGCGATACGGCGTTCCAGCTGCTGCGCGATGTTCTCGGCGATCAACTGGGCGTCCGTCTCGGGCTTGCGCACTTCGACGATGTTCAGGTGAACTTCACCCTCGGTGCGCGCCGAGATGTCCTTGCGGAGCTTCTCGATGTCGGCGCCCTTCTTGCCGATCACGACACCCGGACGGGCGGCGTAGATCGTCACGCGGCACTTCTTGTGCGGACGCTCGATGATGATGCGCGACACGCCGGCGGCGTTCAGGCGTTCCTTGAGCCACGTACGCAGCTTGAGGTCCTGGTGCAGCAGTTTGGCGTATTCGGCGCCGCGGGCGAACCAGCGGCTGTCCCACGTACGGTTGACGCCGAGGCGCAGACCGATCGGATTGACTTTCTGACCCATCAGGCGGCCTCACCGGCTTCGCGAACCACGATGGTGATCTCCGCGAAAGGTTTCAGGATGCGCGACGAGCGGCCACGAGCACGGCTCGCGAAACGCTTCATCACCAGGTTCTTGCCCACGAAGGCCTCGGCGACGACCAGGTTGTCGATGTCGAGGTTGTGGTTGTTCTCGGCGTTCGAAACGGCCGAATACAGCACCTTGCGGACGTCGGTGGCGATGCGCTTGCGGCTGAATTCCAGCTCGTTCAGCGCCTTCTGCACCGGCAGGCCGCGGATCGACTGGGCGACCAGGTTCAGCTTCTGAGGGCTGATCCGGACGTTCACCAGCTTGGCGCGCGCTTCGGTCGGGGCGACCCGACGGGGGTTTTTTGTCTGGGCCATCAGTTACTTCCTTTTGGCCTTCTTGTCCGCCGCGTGGCCCGGGAAGTTCCGGGTCGGGGCGAACTCGCCGAGCTTCATGCCGACCATTTCTTCGGAGACGGACACCGGCACATGCTTGAGGCCGTTGTGGACGCCGAAGGTCAGGCCGACAAACTGCGGCAGGATGGTGGAGCGGCGCGACCAGGTCTTGATCACGTCCTTGCGGCCCGACGTCGAGACGGCGTCGGCCTTCTTGAGCAGATACCCGTCGACAAACGGGCCTTTCCAGGAGGAGCGGGCCATCTTTAGCGAGCCTTCTTAACGTGGCGGGTACGGATGATGAACTTGTCCGTCGCCTTGTTCTTGCGGGTGCGGGTGCCCTTGGTGTCCTTGCCCCACGGCGTAACCGGGGTACGACCACCAGAGGTCCGGCCTTCACCACCACCGTGCGGGTGGTCGATCGGGTTCATGGCGACGCCGCGAACGTGCGGACGCCAGCCCATGTGACGGACGCGGCCGGCCTTGCCGAGGTTCTGGTTCATGTGGTCGGGGTTCGAAACCGCGCCCACCGTGGCCATGCAGCCGTCCAGGACCATGCGAAGCTCGCCCGAACCCAGACGGATCTGGGCGTAGCCGGCGTCGCGACCGACGAGCTGGGCGTAGGCGCCGGCCGAGCGGGCCAGCTGGGCGCCCTTGCCCGGCTTCATTTCGACGTTGTGGATGATCGTGCCGACCGGCACCGAGCGCAGCGGCATCGCATTGCCCGGCTTCACGTCGACCTTTTCACCGGCAACCACCGTGTCGCCCGCCTTCAGGCGTTGCGGCGCGATGATGTAGGCCTTTTCGCCGTCCTCGTAGACGACGAGGGCGATGAAGGCGGTCCGGTTCGGATCGTATTCCAGGCGCTCGACGGTCGCCGTGGCGAACTTCCGGCGCTTGAAGTCGATCTTGCGGTACAGCGTCTTGGCGCCGCCGCCGCGGAAGCGGACGGCGATACGACCGCCAGCGCCCCGGCCGCCCGACTTGGTCAGGCCTTCGGTCAGCGACTTCTCGGGGCGGCCCTTGTGCAGCTCCGAACGGTCGATCAGCACCAGGGCGCGACGGCCCGGCGATGTCGGATTGTAAGTCTTCAAGGCCATCTGATCAGAGCCCCGTGGTGACGTCGATCGACTGGCCTTCAGCCAGCGTCACGATCGCTTTTTTGATGTCGACCCGACGGCCCATGATGCCGCGGAAGCGCTTGGTCTTGCCCTTTTGGACCAGGGTGTTGACCTTCAGGACGTTGACCTTGAACAGGCTTTCGACCGCAGCGGCGATCTCGTCCTTGGTCGAGGTTCCGGCAACGCGGAAGACGACCTTGTTCTGCTCCGACAGGATCGTGGCCTTTTCCGTGATGATCGGAGCCAGGATGGTGTCGTAGTGTTTTGCGGTGGGGTTGGCGCCAGCCATTACGCGGCCTCCTTCTTCGTCTTGGCAGCCGGTTTGGCGGCCTTGGCGGCCTCGGCTTCACGACGCGACGGGGTGTAGTCGGCGTAGGTGGCCTCGATGGCTTCAACAGCCGCCTTGGTCAGCACCAGCTTGTCCGCGCGCAGGATGTCGTAAACGTTCAGGCCGGCGTTCGGCAGGACGTTGACCATCGGGATGTTGCGGGCAGCCAGACCGAAGTTCGTGTCGACTTCCGGACCGGCGATGATCAGCGTGCGGGTCCAGCCCAGCTTGCCGAGGGTTTCGCGCAGACCGGCGGTCTTGGCGTCCTTCAGCGAGAGGCTGTCGACGACGACCAGATCACCGGCGACGACCTTGGCCGACAGCGCGTGACGCAGGGCCAGGGCGCGAACCTTCTTGGGCAGGGAGAAGCCGTGGTCGCGAACGACCGGGCCGAAGGCGCGCGAACCACCGACGAACTGCGGGGCGCGACGCGAACCGTGACGGGCGCCGCCGGTTCCCTTCTGCTTGTACATCTTCTTGCCGGTGCGAGAGTTCTCGTTCCGGGTCTGGACCTTGTGGGTGCCGGCACGGCGCTTGGCCAGCTGCCAGTTGACGTAACGGGCCAGGATGTCGCCGCGGATGTCGGTGATGCCGAAAACGGCGTCCGACAGGTCGACGTCACCGGCGGCCTTGCCGTCGAGTTTGATGACCGAGAGTTTCATTACGCTTCACCGCCTTCGGTGGTTTCGACGGCCGGGGCTTCCTCGGCCGGCGTTTCAGCCGGTTGAGCCGCAGCAGCCGAACCGCCCCTGGACTTGACGCCGCCGGGGAACGGGGCGTCGGCCGGACGGGCCTTCTTGATCGCGTCGCGAACCTTGACCCAGGTGCCTTCGTGACCGGGGACAGCGCCCTTGATCAGCAGCAGGCCACGCTCGACGTCGACGCGGAACACGGTGAGGTTCTGGGTGGTGACGACTTCCGTGCCGTAGTGGCCGGCCATCTTCTTGCCCTTGAACGTCTTGCCCGGATCCTGACGCTGACCGGTCGAACCGTGCGAACGGTGCGAGACCGAGACGCCGTGGGTCGCCCGCAGACCGCCGAAGTTCCAGCGCTTCATGGCGCCGGCGAAGCCCTTGCCGATGGTCTCGGCCTGGACGTCGACCTTCTGGCCGGCGACGAAGTGGTCAGCCGAAAACTCGGAGCCCACATCCATCATGGCGTCCGCATCGATGCGGAACTCGGTGACATAGGCCTTGGGTTCAACTTCAAGCTTGGCGAAAGATTCGCGCTGAGCCTTGTTGGTGTTCTTGGCCTTTTTGGAGCCAGCACCCAGCTGCAGGGCGACATAGCCGTCCCGCTCCTGAGTCCGCTGACCCACGACCTGGCAGCCATCCAGCTGCAAGATCGTGACTGGAACATGCGCGCCGTCTTCAGCGAAGACACGCGTCATACCCAGTTTCTTGGCGATCACGCCCGTGCGCATCGGATCCCGCCTCTTTCTTATTAAATCTTGATCTCGACATCCACGCCGGCGGACAGGTCGAGCTTCATGAGCGCGTCCACAGTCTGCGGGGTGGGGTCGACGATATCGAGGACACGCTTGTGCGTGCGGATTTCAAACTGCTCGCGCGACTTCTTGTCGACGTGCGGCGAGCGGTTCACGGTGAACTTTTCGATCAGGGTCGGCAGCGGGATCGGACCGCGAACGGTCGCGCCGGTGCGCTTGGCCGTGTTGACGATTTCGCGCGTCGAAAAGTCGAGGACGCGGTGATCGAAGGCCTTGAGCCTGATGCGGATGCTTTGATCCATATCGGTAGCTATTCCCAAGCAGGCGAACCTGCGTCCCTGTGAACCATTTCAAAGACCGGAGGTCTTCAGGCCATAAGGCCTTCAGAGTACGCACGTCCGCAAAAACGATCGGCCCACGCAGTCACCCGCGAAGGCCGTTGAAGTCCTGGGTCACTGCAAAGAACAGGGTCTCAGGTCGTTCCTGCGAACCGCGTCTGCATCCCAAAAACACGCGGGGTGCACAGCCGGTCCAACAAGAGTTGGCGCTTATGACGATTGAGTCCCGCTTCGTCAAGCGGCGAAACTGTGTCTGAGCGCCGGTTTGCGCCTATTCGGCGGGAATGAAGCTCGACGACCTCTGGTCCCTTCTCAGACGAACGTCGGGTCAGGCCGCGCCATTGCCGCAGGCGGGATTGCTGTTCATCCGA